>CAZGXW010000007.1:0-65483 GCA_964529975.1 uncultured Fimbriimonadaceae bacterium | reverse complement strand
TCGTCCACCAGGGCGTCGATCCTCTCGCGGGCGAGCATCTTGCCGCGCTCTTTGTGCTTGGCGACGCTCTTCTCGCCACCGCACTTGAGGATCTCCTGCATCGCCTTGCGATAGTCGGCGAGGATCTGGTCCATCGCCGCGCGGTTGGCCTTGTGTTCGGCGTCGTTCAGGTTGACGTGGCTCTGGATCGGCTCCATCTGGAGCCGATTCTACCGGGTCACTTGGTGCCCTTCGCGAACTCGTTGAAGGCCTTGTCGAAGGCTTCTGGCTCGTCGAGCATTGGGAAGAGCGAAGGCTTACTCAGGATCCTTACTATGAGTTGGGGCAGCAAGTCCTGGAACCGCGACCAAGGCACAGTCTCGATCTCCTTCTTCGCGGCCTCGATCGAGCCGAACCCCTGGACGAAGTAGGTCTCGGTCTGCTCCTTGGCCTTCTGTTCATCGAGCGTCAAACGATTGAAGCGCATCGCGTTGTCGTAAGACCGCTCAAACGTCCGGTGCGGCGTATCGATGGCGAGGATGGGTACCTTGATCTTGGAGAACTCCGTGGTCGGCTCGAGGCAGATGTACTCCAAGAAGTACCTCAATTGAATGGAGATTGGAACGGCGACCTCCTTGTCGTACAGCGCCTTGCCACGGGCCGCATCGATCGACAACAAGTCGGGCTGAAACGTCCCTGTGTTCCACGTCTTCTGTGGCAGCGTCTTGTAGAAGGGCGCATACCCGTTCTTCACGATGTTGGCCCGCATGGCAGCGTCGACCCGGTGGCGGGCACCGAACGAGAACCCGGCGCTCCCACACACGAAGGCCAGGCCGCGATATGCCTCGGGCCGACGCGCCGCCAAGAGAGCGACGTAAACGTCCGACATCAGGTGGTGACCCACCAGGATCGGTCGCTTTAGCCCGTTCTTGTCGACGTAGGCTTCCACTGCTTTCAGGAAGCCCTCGGTCCAGACCGGCTTTTCCCAACTCGCCGTCGGCATCGCCGGCGGGTTGGTCCCGCCATAGCCAGCCGGAGTCAGCGCATGAAAGGTGTAACTCGTTCCATTTCGCGCAAAGAAAGGCGCGAACTCTTCAGATGCAAACGGGGCGCCTGCAATCACGACCACGTCGATCGGGCCAGTCCCGTGCGTGCTCGCACGACCGAGCGTGCCGACCTCCACGGTCTTGGTCGCTGCGGGAAGCACGAAGTTGTCAGTCTGCTGAACCGAGAATGCACTAGCAAGTGCAAAAGCAAGAAGGGCATTCATCGTGACTTGACCTTGAATACTCACGGCCGGGTCACGTCGTTTCGAGAACTGAGTCTTGGGATGGTCGAGGCGACAGGATTCGAACCTGCGACCCCCTGCTCCCAAAGCAGGTGCTCTACCAAGCTGAGCTACGCCTCGACGGACGCTTGAGGATACCAGTCGCAGGTTCAAAAGCCCAGGCCGAGCCACGCCTTCGTCGGTAGAATCTGCGCCAAATGCCAATGCCGTCCAAGAGGTTCGACGTCGTCCCGCCCTACCTGTTCGCAGAGGTCGCACGGGCCAAGCGCGAGGCCATCGCCAAAGGCATCGACGTCATCGACCTCGGCATCGGCGACCCCGACATCCCGACGCCTCAACCCATCATTGACGCGCTCTGCAAGTTCGCCAACGAGCCACGGACCCACCGCTACGACGAAAGTGCGCGAGGCTGGGTGCCGTTCCTCGAAGCCGCCAGCGCGTGGTACGAAAAGACATTCGGCGTTACGACCGACCCGGCCAACGACGTTTGCCAAGTGATCGGCAGCAAGGAGGGACTCAGCCACCTGGCCTGGGCGTACATCGACCAGGGCGACGTGAGCATCGTCCCCAATCCCGGCTACACGGTCTACCGCGTCAACACGATGATGGCCGGCGGCGAGGTTTACGAGACTCCACTCAAAGAAGAGAACGGCTTCCTTCCCGTTCTGGCAGACATCCCGACCGACGTGGCCAAGAGGGCGAAACTGCTCTACGTCTGTTACCCGCACAACCCGACAGCGGGAGTAGCGACCCCCGAGTTCTATGCTGATGCCGTAAAGTTCTGCAAGGACCACGACATCCTGCTCGTCAACGACATGGCCTACGCGACAGTGACCTATGACGGCTTCAGGCACCCGACCGCGCTCCAAGTGCCCGGAGGAAAGGACGTTGCGATCGAGTTCCATTCGCTCAGCAAGATGTACAACATGACGGGCTGGCGTCTGGGGTTCGCAATCGGCAACCCGGACGCTGTCGCCACTTTGCAACGCCTCAAGAGCAACATCGACAGCAAGCAGTTTCCAGCAATCGCCGAGGCGGGAGCCGTCGCCCTACTTGAGGTCGACAACACGGCGACGATGGATATCTACCAGAAGCGCCGCGACTATCTGTGTGACGGGCTAAGGGCGATCGGTTGGGACGTTCCCAAGCCGAAGGCCACCCTCTTCGTCTGGGCCAAGGTGCCAAGGACCGACATGACCAGCGCCGAGTTCTGCGCCGCGCTGATCGAGAAGACGGGCATCGTCTGTGTCCCCGGCAACGGCGCGGGCAGCGAGGGCGAGGGCTATGTTCGCATGTCGCTCACTCTGCTCGGCGACAAGGCGGGCGAGCGTTACGCCGAGGCCGCAAGAAGGATCAAAGAGTCCGGACTTGTCCCATCTCTCGTTTGAGGAAGCGGTCGCACGTCTAGGCGAGTACCAGTCGCGAGGCTGGCGGCTCGGCCTCGACCGCATGCAGGAGTTCCTGCGCCGCTTAGGGCTCGACGACAAGTTGGGATATGCAGGCGGCCCGCAGTACATCCACGTCGCAGGCACTAACGGGAAGGGAAGCGTATGCGCCTACCTCCAATCGATGCTCCATGAACAGGGTTTCGTCGTCGGGGCGACCTACTCGCCCTACGTCTACGACGTCCGCGAGCGAGTGCAACTCGGACGCGACCTCATCAGCAAGCACGACTTTGCACGCTTGACGGAGACGCTCCTGGTCGTGGGTGAGACCCTCGAAGACACCGAGTTCGGCGGCCCGACGGAGTTTGAGATGAAGACCGCGCTCGGCTTCCTCTACTGGGCCCAGAAGAAGTGCGACTGGGTCGCGCTCGAGGTCGGTCTCGGCGGTCGCCTCGACGCGACGAACGTTGTGGATCCTGCGTGCAGCGTCATTGTGAGCATCGGCCTCGACCACACGGCGATCCTGGGCGACACGATCGATCAGATCGCGCGAGAAAAGGCCGGCATCATCAAGCCAGGTCGCCCTGTCGTGATCGGCGACCTGCCGCGCGCCGCGCGAGAAGTCGTTCGCGAGGTCGCCACGGCCAACGCCGCGCCACTGTTGGAGTACGGAAAGGACTTCCGTTGGGAAGAAGGCACCGTTTTCACAAAGTCCGATGAGTACACCCATCTCGAGCCAGGGATCAAAGGAGTCGTCCAGGGGCACAATCTCGCCGTCGCTATCCAAGCGCTCGAAGTCACGGGCACGATCCGAGACAAACACCAACTTGCGAAGGGTGCGCTCTTCGCCCATCTACCGGGCCGGTTGGAGAAGCGTGAATACAGGGGGCGGACGATCATCCTCGACGGGGCGCACAATGCCGAGGCCGCCAAGCAACTCGTCGAGACCATCCATCAGGAGTGGATGGGCAGTGGTCTGGCTCTCGTGACAGGGCGCCTAGAGGGACACGACCACAAGCGCTTCTTCGACGCCCTCTCGTCGGTCGTCGGCAAGGCGTACGTCGCCAGAATCGACTTCCACCGGACGATGCAGCCAGGCGCAGTGATCAAAGAGTCGGGGCTCACACAGGCCGAGGCGTATGAGTCTTCCGAAAAGGCTCTCGACGCGGCAATCGCCGAGACCAAGCCGGGCGACGCGATCCTGGTCACAGGGTCGTTCTATCTCGTGGGTGAGGTGGGCAACCTGATCAGTCGCGGACCGCGCAGTCGATGACCACATCCTTCGCCAAGTTCAACTGGCGGATCGCTTTGACGACGTAGTCCAGTTCCGTCTTCGCGCCAGCGCTGCCCTTGATCGACTTGATGACCCCTCGGACATACACGACGCCGTGCAGCACCTGCAAGTCCATTCCGGTGATGTCCAAAGGACGCTTCGTGAACTCGGACCGGATGCGCTTGCGGTTCCGGATGTCTTCGACTGTCGCCATGTCGAAAGAGATTGTATCCGAGGCAGGCACGAAAAAGGGCCGGTGGCGGTCGCCACCGGCCCTTGGTCAGGCAGAGTTACTTGCTCTCTGAGGCCGCCTGCATGCGCGAACTCATCGAGCCGCGCTTCGACATCCAGATCGCGAACACGATCGCTCCGGCGCTGACCAGCGTGATCACGATCAGCACACCGTCGCTCATGGGCTTGATGACCACCGGGGCGAGCAGCAGCGCAACGAGGTTCATGACCTTGATGAGCGGGTTGAGCGCAGGGCCGGCCGTGTCCTTGAACGGGTCGCCGACCGTGTCGCAAACGACGCCGGCCTTGTGGGCGTCGGTGCCCTTGCCGCCGTGCAGACCGTCCTCGATCAGCTTCTTGGCATTGTCCCAGATGCCGCCCGAGTTGGCGAGCAACACAGCCATCAACTGGCCGCTGAGGATCGCTCCAGCGAGGAACCCGCCGAGCGCCTGCGCGCCGACGAGGTTGTACTGCGCGCCGTCGATCGTCACCGGCTCCTTGCCGATCGCGAACCCGAACGCCACAACAGCGGGGAAGGCGATAGCGAGGATGCCAGGGCCGAGCAGTTCCTTCTGCGCCGCCGCGGTCGAGATTCCGACGCAGCGTGCGTAGTCGGGCTTGCTGGTGCCAGCCATGATGCCCGGATCGGCCTTGAACTGCCGTCGGACTTCGTTGATCAGGTCGAACGCCGCTCGGCCGACCGCGTTGATCGCAAAGGCCGAGAAAAGGAACGGAGCCGCGCCACCGATCAACAGGCCGAGGAAGATCTCGGGGATCTCAAGCCTCATGCCCGCGACGGTGAGTTGCGCGCTTTCAACGTAGGCGTGGAACAACGCGACGGCTGCGACGACCGCAGTCGCGATCGCAAAGCCCTTGGTGAGCGCCTTCGTCGTGTTGCCTGCGGCGTCGAGGCGTTGGACGCCCTTGCTCGCTTCGGGGTTGTCGTGGCCTGCGCCAGACATCTCGAAGACGCCTTGCGCGTTGTCGCTGATCGGGCCGAACGTGTCCATCGCAAGGATGAAGCCCGTCGTCGTCAGCAGGCCGAGACCCACGAGCGCGATGCCGTAGAAACTCAGCAGGTATCCGCCGTAATCGGCAGGATTGAAGATGAGCAACGGAGCGATCAGTGCCGCAACGATGCCGAAGACGCTGAACACCGACGACTCCTTCGCCAGAGCGAAACCGGTGATGATCATCGGGGCCGGGCCAGCGGTGGCGACCTCGGCGACCTCGCCGACCGGTCGGCCGTGCAGGCTGACGTAGTAGTCGGTGAGCAGTTCGAACGCGATAGCCATCGCGATGCCAAACAGGATACAGAGGGCGAACTTCCACCAAGCCGCGCCAGTCTTGCTGACCGCGACCACGCTTGCGACCTCCGGTGTCGGAGTCAGAGCGGCGGTGTCCGTCTGTCGGGCCGTGAACGCCTTCTGGACCGTCTCCATGGGCTGCTTGAAGTAGTACAAGGGCACCGCGCCAAACTGGTCCGCACCGATCAGGCGAGCGACGTTGAAGTTCTCACCACCCTCGGCGCCGAGCAGCACCTCGCCTTTCGCGTTGGCGTACATCGTGAGCGGAATGTCCTTGGTGATCGTGACCTCGAGCGCGCCCGCCTGGGAGAGACCGGTGACCACGCTCTTGTCGGCTTCTTCGACGGGGCCGACGAAGTAGTCGTTCTCGCTTCGTACGGTCGGGGTCACGTTCGCCGGGGGCTCTTGACCTTCGGGGACGGTCGGCGGCGGGTTGAACTCCTTGACGTGGATCGCGTAGACGAACCACTTGGACTTCTCATAGCGCGCCTTGAACGTCTCGAACTCGGGCGTCGGAGGCCCGCCGGGCGCCTGTCGCTTGACGGCTGCGTAGTTCAGGAGGGCCGACTCTGTGTCCGTGAAGTCGATCTTGCTGAAGCCTTCCTTTTTGACCACCGGAGCGGCGGTCGCGAGGTTTTGGCCGAGCGCCTGAGTGATGTCTGTGTCGATCGTTTGCTCGTTCAATCCGAGCGCCTTGATGTCGAGTTCTTTCTTGACCTCATCGGCGGTGATCTGCCAGTTCTCCTTGTTGTCGCGTTTGGCGACCTTCATGCGCGCTTCCTGGATCGCCTCGATCTGGCTGCGCCGCACTTGGTCCTGCGTGGTCATCTCGGTCGTTTGAACCGTGTCGCCCAGCATGAGGGCTGCGAGCACGAAACTCAGCACGCCAGCAATGAAAGCGGAGCCGTAGAACCCTTTGCGGATGGCCTTGAGCGGGTCTGCGTTGACATCGTCGCTGCCCTTGACCATGTAGATTCCGATGATCGAGGCGAGGATGCCCACGCCGCGGGCCATCAGGGCGAACAGGATGAGTTTCATCCAGGTCGACTGGTCGAAGATCGCCGCGGTCGCCGCGCCGAGCACGATGGCGGCGACGAGGGTCACTTCGTAAGATTCAAAGATGTCCGCGGCCATACCGGCACAGTCGCCAACGTTGTCGCCGACGTTGTCGGCGATAACCGCAGGGTTGCGCGGGTCGTCCTCGGGGATTCCTGCCTCAACCTTGCCGACCAGGTCGGCTCCTACGTCGGCGGCCTTCGTGAAGATGCCGCCTCCAACGCGCATGAACAGCGCGGCGAGCGAACCGCCAAAACCGAAGCCGACGAGCAACTTCATCGCGTCGCCCTTAGCCAGCAGGAAGATCGCTGTCGCGCCGATCAAGCCCATGCCGACCGTGAACAGGCCTGCGACTGCGCCGGAGCGGAACGCCGTCTCCAGCGCCCTGCGGTAACTACTCAGGGCGGCATGCGCAGTGCGCATGTTGCTCTCGACTGCCATGACCATGCCGACATAGCCAGCGATGTACGACGCCGCCACGCCTCCCACGAAGCTGAGGGCCACATAGGCCGCCAGCATCGGACCGTGGTCTTTGTAGTTCATGAAGAACAGCCCGATCGCCAACAGCACGACGAAGATCGACATCGTGGTGACCTGCTGTCGCAAGTACGCCATCGCGCCGGCCTTGATCGCACCACCGACCTCCTGCATCTTCTCGCTGCCCTTGTCCTGAGAAAGGACCCCGGAGCGGAACAGCAGGCCAAAGCCGATGGCCACCAGGCCAACGACCATGGAGATGATCAGGTACGTGGTGTCCTGGGAGGTGAACTTCAACGTGACGTTCTCGCCGCCTGCAGCCTGCGAGAGCGAGGGAAGGAGGAAAGCGGCCAGAACTGTGGCCACTACCATGAAGACGCGCCCCGGAAACCGGGACGCGGTGTCAAAAATCGTCCGTGCTCGTGACATATTCAGTTTGAACCCCCGTGCCGCCCCGTAGGAGTCAGGCAGACAGCGCCAGCCGGCTGGTCAAGTTCCGGGATAAGATACCTCAGCGAACCTGGCAGGGTGCCCCGACTTGGGCCCGGAGCCTAGGGTGTCGGAGTCGAGTTCGCACGCCCGCCGTGAGCCTGGATTTGGGCCGCCATGAGTTCGGCTTTCTTCTTCGGTACCCCCTGCAACAGCACCACAGGCACCTCGTCCATGATGTCCTTCACCTGGTTCCGGTTGAGGGCGAGCATCTTCTGCAGCACGGGGATGATCTCCTCGTGTTTCGGGCCGGGATCGATCAGGACCAGGTTGTAAGGCGCGTCGTCGTCGTGCCGCGTGAACGCATGGAACGCCTTGCTCGGCGCGTGCTCGTCGTCGGTCGAGATCGGGATCTCGCGGTCGCACTCCTCGCAGATGAGGCCGGTGGACTTCTCGCTATACCAGTTCAGCGTGTTACAGTAGCCGCAACGCACCTGGAACACTTTGAGGATCTGGCCATTCAAGATCGGCACCTCGCGATTGCACGAGTTGCACCGCACATCCTCCATCGGTTGTTCGGTGAACGTGTTCTTGGCTTGACAGAAGGGGCACGTGACGTTGTACGTCGTGATCTTCCGCATCAGCGACAGTTGCCAAACGCCATAGCCGATCGCGGCGGCACCAGCGATGACGAGCACAAGGCGGAGTCCGGCCATTGCAGGCTCGGGGAACGCGTACATCCACGCTCCGACGAGCACGAGGATGACGCCAGGAACAAGCGAGACGAGCGCACGAGTCGCGCGCTCCTCCTTCACGTTCGATGAACGGTCGAATTCAGTCATGGCGTCACCACGCGAGGCACGCGACGCCCACAGTATAACCGGAGGAACGGGCTATTGGCCCGGTTCGTCGACGCCCTTGTTCACGACCTTGTTGGTCGTGTTGCCCTGGCCGGTGTCGCCGGCCGTCGGCTGGGCGCCGCCAGGCACGCCGACCGTGTTCTTGGCGTCTTTGGAGACGGCCGGAATAACGAGCACTTGGGCAGCCCCGTCCTTGATCGGCGTGAACCCAAAGAACTCCCCGAGTTCGGTGAGGACGGCGAACAGCGGCTGATCGACGAAACTGAGTCGGATCCTCTTGTCTTGGAACCCGGGCGCGACCGTGACCTCGATACCGGCCTGCTGACCCATGTCCTTGATCGCCTTCTCTAGGCTGATGTCCTCGGACTGGAGCGTGATCAGACCCATGAACACGTCCTGCGAGACGGGCGGGTCTTCCTGCAGGGGTTGCGTGTCGCCGGGCGAAAGTGGCACCACGTCCTTTGGAACGATCTCCTCGCGGACCGGGGGCTGGAAATCGGGAGGATTGAAAACGATGTCGGCAGGGTTGTCGACCGGGGGCGCCTCGGTCTTCTTGGAGTTCACGATCTGCATCGTCGCGTACGTGGCGAGGGTCACCGAGAACAAGACCATCGCCGCTATGCCCGCGACGGCCAATCGGCTCGGGCCGAAGTTGCGCACTTGCTGCCTAGGGATAAACCTCTCGGGTTCGCGGCGGGGACGAGAGCCGCGCAGCGTCCCGACCATCTGTCGCCTCTTCTCGAGTTCGCTCGCAAACTCGGGATAACGCGTGTTGAACTGTTCGATGGCCTGCTCGTTGCCCGATTCGGCGACGTCCCACATCAGCACTTCGATCTCGCGTGGGGCCCTCATACCGTGGCCACCTTCTCGTACTCGACTCGGAACCTCTCTCGCGCACGGAACAGCCGCGTCTTCGCAGCATTGGGCGAACAACCGAGGGAGTTGCCAATGTCTTGGAGGGTGAGTTCCTCCCAATAGAAGAGCGTCAGCAATGCGCGGTCTGCGGGGTGCAGGTGCGACATCGCGACGGCCACGTCCGGGTCGGCTGGCTCGAGGCCTTCCGGCTCGACATACGCCTCTTCGGCGTTCTCAAGCGGGACGTTCTTCTTCTGGTGCCGCCACTTTCGTGCCTGCTGGATGCTGCGATTGACCGCAACGCGGAACAGCCAGGTGCTGAATCGAGAGCGCTTGTCGAACTTGCCGAGGTTGCGGTACACGAGCGTGAATATCTCCTGGACCGCGTCCGCCGCTTCCTCTGCGTCTAGCAGGACGCCTTTGGCGATCGCATAGACCTTGTCGTGGTAGCGGTGGAAAAGCGTCTGGAAAGCCGTGTCGTCGCCCATCACAGCGCGGTCGACGAGGACGACGTCCTCATCGAACTCAGCGGCCCTGTTGGTCTCCTGGACAGCAGACAACACTCACCTCAATGGACGCAGGCCCCGACCACCATGTTACTGACCAAGATTCGGGCCAAGTCCGTTCGGACTAGGTTCAAACACCCCGGTCATCTTACGCGGTCGGCAAATCCAGCCTGGATGGCCTGGATTGCAGCGAACTGGACGAGCGCCAGCAGCCCCGCAACGATCAGCCATGCCTTGTCCTTATGACGTCCGAGAACGGCAGACGTCCCCATAGCCAGCCCAAGGGCCAGGGGACCGATAGCCGGATACAGGTAGCGGGCCTGGCCCTGGAAGTACTGCAAGTTGAACCGAACGAACAAAGCGGCCACGACCACTGCCAGGACTGACATCGCCCCGCAAACCACCCTAGACGGCCCGTCAAGAGCCTTCCACGCCTTGACCCCACCAACAAGGGCAGGAACGACCAAGAGCGCCAGAATGAGCCGATAAAGGGCGTCCGCTTGGGGCTGGGGCATCCCCTCAAACAGGAACACGTCCATGTATCCGAACGCGCCGACGAAGGAGCGAGCGGTCCACCAGCCCACCCAATCGGTCCAGTACTCGACTTTGGCAGCCCCGGTAAGTCCGACGTCGCCGTAGATGTGATCGATCAGTTCTCGGGGTGTGCCGTTCGGTTTGGCGGCATAGGCCCGCTCGGCGGCAGCGTTGTAAACGGGATCCGTGTTCACCCGGGAGGGGATGACCACGTCTTGCGGCCTCGGTGAGCCCACAAAGGCCGCGTTGAACGCCTTGATCGCAAACGGGTCGCCATAAAGGCTCTGGTTCCTGACCATCCACGGCGCGGCGATGAGCAGAGGCAGCACTAAGGCGATGACCCACACGACGGCTCTTGGCTTCTGTTCTCCCCACTTCCAAGACGCAAACAATGCGCACAACACAGTGGGGCCGAGGGCTAGCGCCGTCGTCTTGGTCAAGAGTGCCAGCCCTGCGCAGACCCCGCACAACACGGCTGTCTTCATCGACCATCCGTCCCGGATTCCGCGGCAGCACAGTGCAGCGCACCAAGTGCAAAGCAGGAACAGGAGCGGATCGTTGGAGATGGCCGCGTGGAGCGCGACGAACATCGGCATCAAAGCGACGAACGCCACCGCCGTCACGGCAAGCCACTCGTCCCTCAATCCCCACTTGACCAAGAAGAAGACCCCCAGCAACGTACCCACGCCGATCAGGAGGTTGAGCGAACGCAGCCAGAAGCCCGATGAGCGGTCTTCCGGCTCGGCGTCGGCAACGGCCGCCCATCCGGCGGTCAGCAGGTAAAAAAGCGGCGGTTGGTGGGACTGGTACGTCTCGCCGAGGTCAGGGCTCCCGGGCTCGAGGACAGGGAACCCCTTGCCGGAGAGCAGGTGCTGGACGTAGTTCGCGTGCTGGCGCTCGTCCGGGGCTCCGACGTCCGGAACGCGTGTGCCTCCCTGGTACTTGAGGACGCCGGCCTGGCGATAAGGGGTCTTGGCCGCGAAATAGGCTCCCAGGGCCAGGTAAGCGGCAAGGAGGAGGAAAAGGGCCGTCACCGGGCGCATCGCATCGATTCTATCGCTTCCCGAGTCGTGTAGAATGTGGGCATACGCCAAGTTGAGGTCTTGGCGGGAACCCGGAGAACAGCAATGTATAAAAAGATCACGCTAGCAACGGCGGCAGTGGGCGCCGTCGTCGCGCTCGCAGTCGTCGAGTCGCCGGCGCTAACCCCGTTTGTGCAGGCTCTCAACGGAGCGCAGTCGCTCAACGCCGAGTACATCGTGAGCCAAGTCGGTGGCACCACCCAGCGTTACTCGATCCAAATGGCGAAGCCTGACCAACTCAGGCTCGACACGCCTAGCCAGACCATCGTTGCCGACGGCAAGCAGATCACCTTCTATGACAAGGGACAGAACGGCTTCTATAAGGTCGACCAGACCAAGGAGAAGCTGATGGAGGTCTTTGCAGACGACAACGTCGCCATCTGGAAGTCCTTTTATGACGCTAAGGCGCTCGACTACGTGAACTCGGCCAAGAACGAGGGCACTAAGAAGCGGGCGAATAAGACCCTCAAGGTCATCTCGGTGAACGGAGACGCCAAGGGCGACTTCACGATGAACCTGTACCTCGACCCGGCGAACAACTTGCTCAGCCAGGCCGAGATCAACACCAAGAACGGCAACACCACGACCACACGCATCATCACCGCCAACAAGGTGGACACGAGCGCGATCGGCGGCAACGTCTTCGCCTTCGTCGCGCCGAACGGTGCGAAGGAAATGAGCGCGGCCGACATGATGACGGGCAAGTGGTTCCACAGTTTTGACGAGGCCATGAAGGTCGCCAAGGCGACTGGCAAAGTCATGATGGTGGACTTCTACGCCGTCTGGTGCGGCCCGTGCAAGATGATGGACGCTGAAGTCTTCCAGAGCGCAGGCTTTGGCGACAAGGCCAAGGACTTCATCCTCGTGAAGGTGGATGCCGAGCAGGACGTCGCCAACGCGAAGAAGTACGGCGTCAGCGCCTACCCGACGGTCAAGTTCATCAACGGCAACGGCCAGATCGTGCATGAGTTCGTCGGCTACGGCGGACCCGCCCACGTCTATGGCGAGATGGACAAGGCCCGAGCCAAGCGCTAAGACCTCACGACCTAACAAACGGCCTCCCGACACATTGGGAGGCCGTTTCTACTTAAGGGGATGGGCCTTTCAACCGAAGATGAGCCTGGGGCCGCAGGTACAATTTCCGTCCACCTCAGGGACGACCGCGGGTCTTGGAGACGCATTTGGCACTAGAACCTGGTTCAGAGACCAGAATGGCAACAAAAGAACCGGAGAGCGGAAGGGCTGGAGCACCCAGGGACGGGCTGACCAGGGAAGACCACCTGGAGATCCTGAATCAGCTCTATCTCGCCCGTTACTTCGACGTCCGGCTCATCAAGGAGAAGAAGCGCGGCAGACTGCGCGGAACCCTGTATTCCAGCCACAACCAGGAGGCCGTGATCGTTGGCTCCTTGTTCGGGCTGCGACCGACAGACTGGATCAGCCCCATCCACCGCGACATGCCGGCGTTCTTCATGAAGGACTTCCGGGCAGGTTGGCGAAACAAGGATCGGATGGGCATGAGCATCCAAGAGGTCTGCGCCCAAGTCTGGGGCAGGGTCGATTCGCCCGGGCGTGCCCGAGACAACTGGTCGCACATCGGTTCCCGCTCCAAGCACATCATCCACTCGACTTCGATGCTCGCAGGCACGATCCCCGTCGCGGCAGGCGTCGTGTACGCCGACCGCTTGAACGGCGGCGATTCGGTCGTGCTCACTTACAACGGGGAAGGCTCGACGGCGCAAGGCGTGTTCCACGAGGCTGTGAACTTCGCGGCGGTCCACAAACTGCCTGTCGTCACCATCATTGAGAACAACCAGTGGGCTTACGGCACACCGACGCACCTCGAGTATCCGCTCGAAGACTTTGCAAGGAGGGCGGACGGCTACGGCATCCCCGGTCTTATCGCAGACGGTCAAAACGTGCTCGATGTCTACGACAAGGTCATGGAGGCCGTCGACTGGGCCCGCAGCGGCAAAGGCCCGAGCATCGTCGAGTGCAAGACGTTTCGCGCCTATGGCCACGGCGACCACGACGACGACCGCGCTGCCAAGTACCGCAACAAGGACGAAGTGAAGAACGGGCGCGACCGCGACCCGATCAAGGTCTACAAGGACTTTCTCGTGTCGCAGGGCGTCATCACCGCGAAGGAGGCCAAGAAGCACGTCGCCGAAGGCAAGAGCGCGATGGAGATCACGGACGAGGACTTCCCAAAGGTGGTCGTCGACTACATGACGGAAGGCGTCGAGTTTGCCCTCAAGTCCGACCTCCCCGCCGCTGAAGAGGGCGGCATGTGGGTATTCAAGGAGGGCTTCTGATGGCTGCGCCCAAGATCGAAAGGACGACCAAGAACTTCCTCACGGCCTTGAAGGAGGCGATCTACGAGGAAATGGAGTCCAACCCGGACATGGTCTGTCTGGGTGAGGACATCGGGCTTCTTGGCGGCGCATTCGGCGTCACCGACGGCCTACAGGCCAAATACGGCACGCAGCGCGTCGTAGACATGCCCATCAGCGAGGCGGCGATCGTCGGCGTAGGTTGTGGTGCGGCCCTCAACGGCAAGACGGTCCTTTGCGAGATGCAGTTCATCGACTTCATCTCGTGCGGCTTCGACCAGATCGTGAACATGACCGCCACGTACCACTACCGCACGGGCGGCGAAGTCTCGATTCCAATGGTCATCCGGGGCCCGGCCGGTGCGTACGGCGGTGGGGCGCTCTATCACAGCCAGATGAACGAGGCTTGGTTTGCGAACTCGCCTGGTCTCAAGATCGTGTGCCCTTCGACCCCGAGCGACGCAAAGGGCTTGCTCAAGGCCGCGATCCGCGACCCGAACCCAGTCATTTTCTACGAGATCAAGCAGCTTTATCGCGATCGCAAGATTGAGGAAGACCTCCTCGAAGGCGACGCAGCGATCGTGCCTTTGGGCAAAGCGAAGGTCGTGCGCGAGGGCGAAGACGTCACGCTGGTCTCCTACGGCCAGACCGTGTACCAGTGCCTCGCCGCAGCGGACAACCTGGAGAAAGAGGGGTTCTCAGCGGAGGTAATCGACATCCGCACGCTCGTCCCGCTAGACAACGACACGATCATCGAGTCGCTTCGCAAGACGAACCGCCTGGTGTGCGTCAACGAGGCGCCGATGACATGCGGATTCGCGGGCGAGATCCTTGCTCGGATCAGCCAGGACGCGTTCGAACTGCTCGATGCCCCGCCGATGCGAGTGACCCGCTTGGACACGCCTGTGCCGTGGGTCGAGCCGCTCGAACTCTTCGTGCTGCCTTCCATCGAGAAGGTGACCGAGGCCGCTCTCCGTACTTGCCGCTACTGAGCACATCATGTAGCCGCAGGCTTTAGCCTGCGCCGGGGAGGGTGCCGCTTCGTCGGCACCGAGATCGAGCAAGAATGAATCTAGGTCGGCGCGGCCAGAGCCGCGCCCTTCAAGCGAACAAGAACTACGATTCCGTCGGGTCGTTCACGATCCCCCAGAACGCGACCACGCCCGTAGTCGTGTCTGTGATCGCAAACGCGAACGGACGGTCGGCGAAAAAGGTGAACGCTGTCTCAGACTTCTCACCGCCCTCTGCAAGGGCTGCTGTCGCGCCGCTTGCGGTCGTACCAAGTTCGTCGACAGTCACAACAGCCCGGTGGATGACCCTAGACACGCGCCAGCCGCGCTCCAGTTCAATCGAGATGTTGCGAAGATTGCAGTCTTCACTGAAGATCGACTCCGCGCCGAGTGCCTTGGCGGCAGACGAGAGTTCGTAGTCGCGGCTGAAAGAGAACTTGGGCATCCACACGTGGCCCTCGCGCTTCGCGAGCCCGATGCTGACGGATTGGTATCGGGTTAGCATCGAGCGCGGCGACCTTCCTTCCTTCGGAAGCATGACCACCATCGAGAACGCCCCACCCTTGTAGGGAAGCCGGACCGCCTGCAGGACTTCGTCCTCAAAGTATTCGAAGACCCCGGACCGGTTCATCATCTTCGCGTCGACCTTGCCGCGAGGCGTCGTAAAGGAAAGGTCTCGGGCAGGCCCGAACGGGGTCTCCCAATCTGCACCGAAGTGGACAACGCTGACAACGAGAAGTTGCTCTTGCTTCGTCAGGCGGTCGACAACGTACTGGATCTTGCCGTCCGTCTCCTTGCTCACCCACCGGTTCACCACCTTCGTCGCGCCGACTCCAGCGCTGCCGAGTTTCTTGACCGTTGCGTCGTACGTCGAACCCATCTTCTGCACGTAGCCTCCATCGAGCACGACGGGCCAGACCGTGAACACGGCCGTGGCGACTTTGAGCGGGCGTCCCTCGATCCCTTTCACAAAGTTGAGGTAGGCGCGTTGGCTTTCGTTGAAGGCCGGAAGCGTGTTCTCGTCTAGGCCGAACACTCCGAGCAGTTCGTCTCGCGTCTTACCGGATGCGCCGTTCATCACGAGCGCAAGCGATTGGTCGATGCTGACGGGTGAGGCGGCGTGATTACCGTTGTCCACCGCGATTTGTTCGCTCAGTCTGGCGGCGAAGTCGTTCTGCGCCGCGTAGTACTTCGCATCGCCGAGCCCTGGCTTGCGGTCGGTCGACGGCTTGGGGAGGGCAAACTCGTTGCCCCACTTACAACCGAACCCTGCGGTAAGGAGAACTGCGACGGCGAGTACCCGTCTCACAAGCCCATTATACGGGCTCGCCCAGGTATGCCTCGATGACCTTGGGATTGTTGCGGACGTGGTCGGCGTCGCCACGGGCGATTTCTTCGCCGTGGTCGAGGACCACGATCTGTTCGCAGAGGCCCATCACGAAGCGCATGTCGTGCTCGATGAGCAGAACGGTCTTTCCGAAGTCGTCGCGGATACGCCTGACGGTGCGCTGCAGGTCTTCCTTCTCTTGCGGGTTCATTCCTGCGGCAGGCTCGTCGAGCAGGATCAAGTCGGGCTTGGTCGCCATCGCTCGCGCGATCTCGAGGCGGCGCTGTTTTCCATAAGGAAGGTCCGCCGATCGGGTGTGCGCTACGTCGGCGAGGTCCAACACTTCGAGCAGTTCCATCGCCTCCTGCTTGAGCGAAGTGGTCTCGCTCACGGACCACGGCATATAGGTCAGTGCGCTGAAGAGCCCAGTCTTGTGCCTGAGGAACCCGCCGACCACGACGTTTTCAAGGACGCTGAGCGACTTGAACAGGCGGATGTTCTGGAACGTGCGGCAGATCCCCTTCCGCGCGATCTTGTGCGGGGGAAGCCCGTTGATCCGCTCGCCGTGGAACAGGATGTCGCCGCTCGTTGGAGTGTAGACCCCGGTGATCAGGTTGAAGCACGTCGTTTTGCCCGCGCCGTTCGGGCCGATCAAACCGAACAGAATGCCCTTGGGCAGTTCGAACGATACGTTGTTCACGGCGACGAGGCCGCCGAACTGGATCGTCGCGCCCTTGAGTTGGAGGACAGGTTGGCTCAAGCCCCTGCCTCCTTCGGCCTCTCGAGTCGCAGCACGCGCTTGAGCCAGGTCCAACTGAACTCGTGGTGTGCAAACAACCCCTGCGGCCTGAGCAGCATCACGATGATCAGCGTGCCTGCGAAGATGACCATACGTAGTTTGCTGGTCTCGATCATCATCTCGCCGAGGGCAGGGATCTGTTTGAGGCCGAGGCTGAGCAGCATTTGCAGAACAAATCCACCCGCAATGGCAGCACCATAGATCGCCAATCGCTTGCCGAACGGGCCGTGAAGCCGAGGCTCGGACTTCTTGATGAAGGCAACAACGGCAATGATCGCGACGATGGCAGCGACAAATGCGGCGGCGCTTACGAGGAGCGCGTTACCCTTCTCGTCTTTCATGTTGCGGAGGACTTCAGGAAGCCCAAACAGGGCTATTGCCGCTAGTGTCGAACCAGTGATCGAACCTGTCCCGCCCAGCACAACCATCGTGAGAATGATGAAGCTGATCTCCATCGTGAAGTTGTCGGTCGTGATAAAGCCCTCGTGGTGGGCAAAGAGGACTCCGGCAGCCCCTGCGAACATGGACCCTAGAATGAAGGCAGCCACCTTTGTCCGGGTCACGTTCACCCCCATGGCGCTCGCAGCGACCTCGTCTTCGCGAACGGCCAAAAACGAAAGCCCGTGCGCGCTTTTCAAAAGGTTCCGTGAAACGGCAATGGTCGCAATCGCAAGCAGCCATACCAGCCACAAAGGATGGACCTTAGTGATCCCCTGGAGCCCATAAGCCCCGCCGATCTCCTTGATGTTGATCGTTATGATCCGGATGATCTCGCCAAATCCAAGCGTGACGATCGCAAGATAGTCCCCCTTGAGTTTGAGCGACGGCAATCCGACCACGAACCCTACGAGCGCGGACGCAATCGCCCCGACGGGCAACATCACAAGAAGCCAAGGCACTCCGACGAGGCCAAACTTTCCGTAGAAGGCCACCGTGGCATAGCCTGTCAGGTACGCGCCGATGTGATAGAAGGCCGCGTGCCCAATGGAGAACTGTCCGCAGATCCCATTGATGAGGTTCAGACTGACGGACAGGACGACGTAGAGCCCAGCCAGAAACGCCATGCGTCGCCAAAGGTCGCCCTCGATCTGGCCAAAGAGAAAGTCGATGCCAAAGCAAAATCCGAGGGCCAGGGCAACGGAGAAGAGTCGGGTCCCCCAGGCCTTCATACCTTCTCCACCGCCGTCGATCCGAGCAGTCCGCCAGGACGAAAGAGAAGGATCACGATCAGGATCACGAAGGCGATAGCGTCCTTCATGCTCGAGTAGCCAGCCCATACGACGAGGCCCTCCGCCACGCCCATGATCAAGCCGCCTAACACGGCGCCAGGGATGTTCCCGATCCCGCCAAGCACCGCTGCGACGAACGCCTTAACGCCCGGGACAAGCCCGTAGAACGACGTCAATGTCGTCCCCAGGAAGGTCGCGTTCATCATCGCACCTGCGCCTGCAAGCGACGAACCGATCACAAACGTCACCGCCACGACCTTGTTCACGTTGATCCCCATTAAGGAGGCGGCATCAAAATCGTGAGAGACCGCACGCATCGCGCGCCCGGTCGCTGTCTTCAGCACGAGGTGTCGAAGGCCGATCATCAGCACGATCGACATGACGAACATGATGAACTGGCCAGTGGGGATGCTGACCGAGACCGACGTCGCTTCGACGTCCCTCTTAAGGTCAGACGCGACGATCTCGGACGCCTGGTAACTGTCCCGCAGCGCTGCGACTTCAGGTGGCAACGTGTCGAACTTGCCTAGTCCCAGCTTTGCGCGCGCCTCGTCGAACGCCAGTCGTTTTGCGTCCGCGTCCGTCCTCGCCGCATCGAACCGCTCACCAAGATCGCCCTCCGGAGCCTTAATGTAAAAGTGCATCGAGCCCTTGTACGGATTCACGCTCTCAGGAATGCTCGGGGGCGGTGCGTTCGGGAGGAAGATCTGTCCGGCAAACTGGATGAACAGCGAGACTCCGATCGCAGTGATCAGCGCAGAGATGCGGGGTTGGCTTCGCATCGGCCGGTACGCAAGGAACTCTATCAGAACACCGACAAGCGCACAACCAACCATGCTCGCGAGCATCATCACGACAAGCGAGATCGCCTGTGGCTGGAACTTGGCGAGCACGATGCCAAGCACGCCAATCGCCATCATGCCCACACCGATGAACATCTGGCCCGTGTCGCGCTGGCGCCTTTTCGCAGTAGCGAACAATGCCACGGCCGATACGATTCCCACGACGAGCGCGGCAAGGGAGACCGTCGTGAGAGTCTCAGGAGAGATGAGCGCAGTCGGTAGGTTTGCTGCCGCGTTCCCAACGGCCATCCAACTCACGAAAAGGCCGATGTACGCGCCCAACATGAACACTTCGCCATGGGCGAAGTTGATCAACTTGAGAATGCCGTAAACCATCGTATAGCCCAGTGCAATGAGGGCATAGATGGAACCGGTCAGGATGCCGAGAACGATCTGGTCTGGCAGGGTTTTAAGGTCAAACCCTGCCAGAAGTGTTGTTGCGTCGAGCATGTGCTACTGGGCTGGCTTCTTGGCGGCGCGGGTCACGGGCTTGTGGATCGGATGATCCGCCGGATACACCTCGTCGAACTGGTATGCCTTGACAGCAGTGAACCCTTCCTTGCCGACCTCCACGACGAGGGCCTGCTTCTTCGGATTGCCGCCCGAGCCCTTCAACGTGATCTTTCCGCTAACGCCGTCGAAGTCCGTGGTCTCCTCAAGGGCGTCGATCACGGCTTGCTTGTCCGTCTTCCCAGCGCGCTTGATCGCATCGATCATCAGCGCTGCGGCGTCGTAGCCCAGCGCGCCCATCGTCGTTCCAGGAGCCTTGCCGTACTTCTTGTTCCAAGCCTCGAGGAACGTCTTGACCTTCGGTCGGTCTTCTTTCTCGTTGTAGTGGTTGCAGAAGTAGCCGCCGATAATGGCGTCGCCACCGCTCGAAATGATCTCGGTGCTGTCCCAGCCGTCGCCACCGAGATACTCCACGTCCTTGATGCCGAGTTGACCGGCCTGTCGCACGATCGGTCCGACCTCCGTGAAGTAACCGCTCAAGAAGATCCCTTGAGGGCTCTTCGACTTGATGCTGGTCAATTGTGCGGTGAACGTCGTTTGCTTGGACTCATACGATTCCTCAGCGACGATCTCACCGCCAAGTTTGACGAAATAGTCCTTGAAGGTCTGGCTCAGGTACTGAGAATAAGGCTGCTTCTCGTCCGTCATGATCGCCATCTTCTTCAAACCAAGGGCTTCGTAGGCGAACTTCGCCATAACCGGGCCTTGGAAATCGTCTGTGTAGCAGACGCGGAACACGTTCGGCCCAATGTCCGTGATCGTCGTCTTAGTCGCACCGACCGCGATGTGCGGCAGGTTCTGCTCAGACGTGACCTGGCTCATCGGTTGGGTGATGCCGCTCGAGACCTCTCCAAGGACGCCCACGACGCCGGCCTGGACCAGCTTTTCCGTGGCGGTCTTGCCTTGCTCAGGCTTGCTCGCGCTGTCTTCGATCACGAGTTGGATCTTATAGCCGTCGATCCCGCCTGCGGCGTTCGCCTCGTCGATCGCCAATTGGGCGCCGTTGATGCAGTCCGTGCCCCAAGGAATGAGCTCGCCGTTCTGGCTTGCGACCAAGCCGATCTTGACGGCAGGCTCCTTGAGGTTCGCGGCCGGGTCGGTGCCGCCGTTCGTCGTCCCTTCGGGGCCCTTCGAACTGCAGCCGATTATTGCGGCAAGGGAGAGGACAGCGACCGAAGTCGCTACAAGGCTAAAAAGTCGTTTCTGGGATGTCACGTTCCTACCTCTTCGTACGGTCTCTCATACGGCCGATACCGGCCTCAAGTCGCCGCAGTATACAGGAATCCAAGGCGAACCTAGGCCGTCACCTGAGATATAGTGATGGGGAGTCCGGCCCGGCTCAAAACCCCGCCGGACGTCTAACCAACTAGGGCAAGAAATGGTCATCCAGGCAATCGCATCGCTCCTCCTCGCTCCCGTGCAGTCAGGGCCTCTCGCCGAGATCCCCTTCCGCATCGGCGAGAGGGCCATTATCGTCGACTCGATGGTCAATGGCAAGCAAGTGTCATGCATGTTCGACACGGGCTTCTCGGGCGCCTATGTCATCGGGCCGCACATCGACCTGGGCAAGCCAACGGGCAAGATGGGACTCAAGGACTTCGTCGGGGTCTTCGAGGCAGACACCATCAAGGTGAACGACCTCAGACTCGGCGCGCTGAACGCTGAGCACGCTGAAATGCAGATCGTGCAAATGCCGACCCTGGACTTCACCGAGTCTTACGGCCAGCACGTCGACGGCATCATGGGCCTCGAGGTCTTTGCGCCTTACGTCACCGAGATCAACTTTGCGCAGAAGAAGTTCATCGTCCACCCGCCCACTTACGACATCAGCCAAAGGACCCCGGACAACCAAAAGACGTTCCTCGTGCGCATGCTCCCGATCGGCCACAACTCCATCGAATTGGCCGTGCGCGCCTCGACCGGCAAGCAACTCGTCCTTGCCCTCGACACGGGGAACGCCTTCTATGCGACCACGCACAAAGACGTCCTCGAGCGCGTTGGCCTCTGGTCGAGCGGCAAGCAACCCCAATTCATGAGCCAGTCTTGGGTCGCCAGCGGCCCCGTCGACTCGTGGAGCATCATGCTCAACGACATGACCATTTTTGGAGTGCCGGTCAAGGAGAGCGTGTGGGACATCATCGACCTCCCCGCGTCCGACGCACAGCACGATGGCACCGTCGGGTTTGGGTTCCTCAAACACTTCAACATCACGATCGACCTCAAGCGGAGACGCATTTGGCTCGAGAACCACTCGGGTCGGACGACCGACGACCACAGCGCTGAAGTCGGGATTTCGGCGACCTATAGCCCGAGGGACCAGCGCATGGTCATCGTCAACGTCACCCCGAACAGCCCCGCGGCCAAAGCAGGGATCAAACGCGGGGACTTCCTCATTTCCATCGGCGAAGAGACGCTGACCAAGACGACCTTCCGGCACGTAGAAGAGATGCAGACCGGTGAGGTTGGCACCGAGGTTGAACTCTCAGTCTCGACGGGTGGGCAGTTGCGGCGCGTGAAACTCGTCCGCGAACTCTTGGTCAACAAACCAGGCTAGCAAACCGTCCGACGACGTCGTCAAGCATCGTTTCGGTCAGTCTGCCGGTGAACGTGTTTTGCTGGCTGGGGTGGTAACTCGCGATGAGCGTCGCCTTGCCGACCTGTGACTCCGCCCCGTGCTTGAATGCGGTCGGCCGCTCGCCGAGCGTGCGGTGCAATTCGTCCCACGCGATCCCTCCCAGACAAAGGTACGCACGCCACTCGCGCAAGGCGAGCGTAGCCGTCAGGTGTCTGCGGCACTCTCCGATCTCGATCTTTGTCGGCTTGTTGTCGGGCGGCGCACAGTGCGCGACCGCCGTCACCATCACCCGCCGCAAACGCAGGCCATCGTCCTTGCCGGTCGCGAGCGGCTGGTTTGCGAGACCTGCGCGGTGCAGCGCACGGTACAGCCACTCGCCGCTACGGTCTCCCGTGAACATCCGCCCCGTGCGGTTTGCACCGTGTGCGGCCGGTGCAAGGCCGACGATCAGCCCCAAAGCGTCAGGGTCTCCGAAGTTGGGCACCGGAAGGCCCCAATAAGTGTCTGCTTGGAACGCCTTTCGCTTCTCCCTTGCGACCGTCCCGCACCATTCTCTCAACCGGGGACAAGACGCGCACGCTACGATCTCCGCGTTCACCTCCTCAAAGCGTCCCACGTCACGCTTCTACCTGGACCTCGCGCACAGGATAGGGGTACGCACCGCCTGATCCAATGCGACCTAAGACTCCAGACGTCGTGTCTGAGGTCGCTATGGTAGCAGCCTCCGGACCCCCGAACCCCCGAGCCTCCGAACTTCTCCGACGTAGAATAGAGTCGCCTCATGCCGATCTATGAATACGAACTGGCCGATGGCGAGTGCCAAATGTGCCCGGGCCGGTTTGAGGCGCTTCAGGGGGTCGAAGAAGAGCCGCTCAAGTTCTGCCCCGGGTGCGGACTGCCTTGTGTGCGCGTCGTCAGCCGCGCGAGTTTCAAGATGCGCGAGGGAGCAGACCCAGAGAAGGCCGCCAAGCGGGGCTTCACAACCTGGAAGCGAGCGAAGAAAGGCGAATGGGAAAAGGTGGCTGGGCCTGGCGTCGACGCTATCGTCAGCACGCCAGAAGACTTCAAAGCGGTCGAGGAGGAGAAGAAACGCCCGAAGAGAACAATTGACCTGGACAATCCCTAAACCCTAAACCCTGAACCCTGAACCCCGTCCCCTGTCCTTACTCCACTCCCCCAACACCCTCGCACTCCTCGAACCCGCACATGACGTTCAAGGCGTGCACAGCCTGGGCCGCGCCGCACTTCCCATCCTTGTCCGCCATGACTTGGACCGTCAGCAATGACGTCTCGTCGCCCGGCGAGTACCCCAATCGGTAGCAAGCGTAGTCGCGGCCCTTCACCAGCGAAGTGTCCCACTCGCGTTCTGACTCTTCGCGCACATAGAAACTGTGCGCGTAACTTTCTCGGTAGAGGTCATCGATCTCGCTCCAGTCGCTGGGGGTCCGGACCACTGCGACGCAGTTTGCGGCGACAACGCCACCAAAGTCTTCCTCGCCATAGGAGACCGCGCATCCGTCTGCCCAGTCGAACCTTGCTAAGAACGCGTCCACAGTTTCGTCGACAGGCGCCCCAGCGACCTGCATGACCGGTGCCTCGACCAAGAGCCCGGCTCGGATCAGCGGACCGAACGCGATGAGGGCGAGCGTTCCGACAGGTCCAGGAACGCTCACTTCGTCCCCGCAAACCATCGGATTGTTGTCCATCAGTTCGACGAGGCCGGCCACTTCGACCGAAGGGTCCGCGAAGCGCAGCGTACGCTTCCACCCGTCCTGGTCGATCTCGACGCGCCCGGGCGCGCAACGCTCATCGGACAGCCGAACGCCGGGATGAGACGACAGCAGGCGTACGAGCGGCCCTTCAGGACACTTGACGATCGTCACTTGCGCTTGATGGAGACTGTCGAGTTGAACTTCTGAGTCTGGCCGTTCACAGTCATCGACGCGACCGACGTCGAATCGCTCTTGAACAACTGACCGTTCGAAACCTGGATGTAGGTCTTGCCAGTGGTCGTCGAGGACATCTGGCCTGTCGAAGTCGCTTTGACGTCGAGTTCGGCACACTGCACTTTGTCGACCGTCTTGATCCCGCGGAACGTGTAGGTCGTCTTGATCGTCATGCTCACCCCACCCTGTGTCACCTTCGTTTCGTCCGTCCACGATCCCCCGACCTTGATCGGCCCTGCCGGGAGTTTTGGAACGTTAGTCAGGCCCGAACTGTTCCCAACCTCGCCGCGTCCGTCCATCTTCATCTTCGTGGTGGTCGGCTTTTGCGTCATCGGCGTGGTCGAAGTCACGGTGACGTTTGCTACGCCGTTAGCGACGCTGTCCACTTTGATGCTGAAGTCGAGCGTCATGGGGAACTTCTGCTGTCCCACTTGGGTGTTCGACGTACCCGCGTAGGAGAACACGTCGCCCTTCGTCCACTTCATGCGGAACAAGTGGCCGTTCGGGGACTGGGTGACTTGGGCGATCGCTGTGCCAAGTGTCGCAGCGGCAAAGACGAGCAGAAGTGCGCTTGCGCGGGCTCTCATAACCGGAGTTTATCCGCTTATTCGATCGAGAGCAGTTCCAGTTCGATGGTCACGACCTGGTTGCCTTGGATCGAGTTCGCGCCGGCCTGTCCGTACACAAGGCTAGGAGGCAGCGTCAGCACTCGGGTGCCGCCTACCTTCATTCCTAGGATGCCGTCGTCGACGCCGGAGATCACGAGCCTCTCGCCGACCTTGAACGTCAGCGGAGTGCCGCCCTTTTCAGCGTCTCCGCGCTTTCGCGAGTTATCGAACACTCCGCCGTTGGCATACGTGCCCTTGTAGTGGACGGTGACCGTGTCCCCCTTCTTGACGGCGCGACCGGTTCCTGCGACGGTGTCCTTCATGTCGTACATCGAGGCTTCGCCCGGCTTCACGAAGTCGAGGACTTCGATGACGAACTCGAGGTCTGCCTTGCCAGGGATCCCGGCTTGGGAGTTGCCCTGCGCACCGTAGCCCAGTTCCCAAGGAACAAGGAGTTTGCGAACCTCGCCCTTCTTCATGCCGATCAGAGAGTCATCGAAGCCTGCGATCATGGCCCTGCTGCCCGCCACAGTCGTTAGCGGCGGCTTCGTCTTAACGCCATCGACGTCCACAGCGTCGTTGCTGTCGAAGGGAGTCTCTGAACCAGGCAGCCGCCCGACGTATTCGATCATCACCAAGTCGCCCTTCTCGACTTCTGGCCCTGTTCCTTCCTCCAGCACAGTGATCTGGACCTTTCGGCTTGGATCGCCCGCGTCGCTGCCTTCCTTCTTGCAGCCGAACCCGGCGAGGCAAGAGGCAACGAGCAAACCCAGGACGGCGAGGCGCATAAGCATCGATGGTACCAGCGCAGATCGGACGTCCCGACCTACGGCCACTTACCAAAACAAGTTCAATGCCAACCTCAGTTCCCGTCCCATGGGGAGGGTGCCGATCGGTCGGCACCGTGCCTGAAGAGCGTTTGCGGGGAAGGTGACATTGCGCCTACCCGCGTTGAACGGTCGTCCTGATCGGGGCGCGGACCTCCGGTCCGCATTCTAGCAGTGCCTCCGGTACCCTGAAAAACCGACCAAGCCAACCCGAACCAACCCAAACGAATCCCCCCATAATCCTTCCGTGGCCGCAAAAACCAAAAAGGACGCCCCCAAGACGCCCGCTGCGGTCACTAACCGCCGAGCCAGGCACGACTACGAGTTCGTCTCGACCTACGAGGCGGGCCTCGTCCTCCAAGGTTCGGAGGTCAAGTCAGTGTTCGCGGGCAACGTCAACATGACGGACTCCTACTGCGAGATCAAGGGCAACGAGATCTGGGTCCTGAACCTCGACATCGAACCCTACAAGTTCACGCTGCAGTCCTATGCCCCCGCCAGACGGCGGGAGCGAAAACTCTTGATGCACCGCAAGGAAATCGACCTCATCCACCGCCGCTCGCAGGAGAAGGGCCTGGCGATCATTCCCTATCGCATTTACTTCAAGAACGGTCGCGCCAAACTCGAGATAGCCCTCGCACGAGGCAAGAAGCAGTACGACAAGCGACAATCGCTAAAGGAAAAAGACGAACGCCGCGCTCTCAAAAAGGGTCTCGACGCCTGAACTTTCGGCCACTCCCTCTCCCGACAAGCAAGATAAGCGACGACTGTAAAGTCGTGCGTCGGGGGAGGTCAGGGAGGGGGCCAAGACAAGCGCTCGACTACGTCAGGCTCCACTCGCCGTCGAACACCGTCTCAGCGGGCCCGGTCATAAACACGTGCCCGTCCTCGGCATATTCGATATGCAAGCGTCCGCCCGGCAGGTCGATGTCCACTTCGCGGTCAGAAAAGCCGTTTAGAAAGGCCGCCACGCCGCAGGCGCACGCGCCCGTGCCACAGGCCAAGGTCGCTCCTGCGCCGCGCTCCCAGGTCCGCTGGATCAAGTGGCCCCGGTTCACGACTTGAAGGAAGTGCACGTTTGTCCTGGCAGGGAACAGCGGGTGGTGCTCCAATTCCGGACCGATCTGCTCCAAATCAATGTCCGCCGCTTTGGAGGGCGCGGCTCCGTCCGCGCCAAGGATCAACACCAGATGGGGGTTGCCCATCGAAACCGCCGTGCCGGTGTAAACCTGACCAGACCGAGTATCAATCGGCTCACCCAAGAATCTTTCGTCCGCCGGCCCGACCATTCCGATCTCGCCACGCGTCAGCCGCGCCGGTCCCATATCGACCCGGATTTGTCCCTCCCCAGCGTCCTCGAGAACGAGAATCCCAGCCCCGGTCTCGACTGGGATCCGGACTCCCCTCTCTCCATTCGCCGAATGAAGAGAGGGGTCGGGGGGTGAGGACACGATCCCTTCGTCGATCAAGAGGCGTGCGACGCACCGGATTCCGTTGCCGCACATCTCGCTCTCGCTTCCGTCCGGGTTCCACATCCGCATCCTGAAGTGGTCGCCCTCGCCCTTTTCAACGTAGATCAGGCCGTCCGCGCCGACACCGAAGCGCCGGTCGCACACCGACTTGGCCAGTTCGCGGGGATCGCTGGTCGGCAAGGGCGAACGCACGCCCTCCACCATCACGAAATCGTTACCGATCCCGTGCATCTTTCGAAACCTCAGCGTCTCAGTCCTCTGCAGAACCGTTCCCATCGTCCTTTCCACCGACCTGCCTGTTCGGTACTACGCTCGTGATCGCGTGCTTGTACACCAACTGGGTCGGTTTTCCGGGCGAATCCAGCAAGACAGTGAACGCGTCAAACCCGCGAACCTGCCCCTTCAATTGGATCCCACCCATCAAATAGATCGTCACGCTCAACCCCTCTTTCCTCACCTGATTGAGGAACATGTCCTGCAAATTTAAGGCCTTGCCCATGTTACGTTCCCGGACTCATCAAAACATCAAGGATCGCCTCGGTCGCGCGATTCGCTCCTAGCCCTCCCAATGGAGAGACGTTCACTGCGCGTGCGTTCGGTTCCGACCTGAGCCAGGTGCGTTGCCTTTTGGCGTATTGCCTTGTGGCTGTCGCGATCTTGGCCTTGGCCTCTTCCTCGCCGAGCCGACCTGAAATGAGGTCAACGAGGCATTCATACCCGATTGCGCGGAAGGCGGGTGCCGCTGTTTGGGTGCCTTTTTCCAAGAGGCATTGGACTTCTTGCTTCCAACCTGCCTGGAACATGGCGTCGACTCGGGTTTGGATGGCCTGGTCGAGTTCGGCAGGATCGGCCTGGAGGACGAACTTGTGTTTGATGAACGGGGGGAGTTGGAAGTCTATCGGGGGGCTGGGATCGAGGGCGCGCTCGAGCGCCCGGCGGACGCGGACCGGGTTCTTGAGGTCTGTGGCTTGGGCTGCATCGGGGTCGAGGGACCAGAGTTGTTCTACCAAGGCTGCGAGGCCGTCTCGATCTAGCCGCTGTTCCAGATCAGCGCGTAGGGCTGGGTCTGGGGCGGACCTCATTTCTGCGTACTCCTCAAACAGCGCCCTGATGTAGAAGCCTGTGCCGCCGACGATCAAGGCTCCTTTCTTCTCATTCCAAAGGTGATCGAGTTCAGTTGTTGCCAAACGCACCCATTCGCCGACACCGAATTCTTCGTGAGGGTCGATGATGTCGATGAGTTCGTAGTCTTTCCGTTTCGGCTTGTTGGTTCCGATGTCGAAGCCGCGGTAGACCATGAAGGCGTCGGCGCTGACGAGTTGGAGGCCAAGGCGGTCGGCGATCGCTTCGGCTACTGCCGACTTGCCGCTTGCGGTCGGTCCCATGATTGCGATGAGCATCGGGTGTTCGTCGGTGAGCGGGTGCAGAGGTTCGGAGGTCATGTGAAAAGGACTGTTGTAGTTTGCCCCTCACCCATCCTCTCCCCAGGATACGGGGAGAGGGGACTCTCTCAGTACTCGATTAACGCCGTCGTCTCGTAACCGCGGAGGTTCTTGCGGCCTTCAAGGAACTTGAGTTCGACGACGAAGCCGAATCCGCAGACGGATCCGTTCAATCGCTCGACGAGTCGTGCGGCGGCGGCGGCGGTTCCTCCGGTTGCGAGGAGGTCGTCGACGACGTACGCGCGCTGGCCGGGGTTGATCGAGTCGGTGTGCATCTCGACGGTGTTGGTGCCGTACTCGAGCGCGTACTCCTCGCTGATGCGGTCGTAGGGGAGTTTGCCGAGTTTGCGCGCCATGACGAACGGCACGCCGAGAGCAAGCGCGACCGGGACGCCGAAGATGAAACCTCGGCTTTCGATTCCGACGATCGCCTCCGCGCCCTTGCTCTTGGCGTCTTGGGCAAGTCGCTCGATCACTTCGCCCATCGCTGCGGGGCTTTGCAGGACGGGTGCGATGTCCTTGAACATGATTCCCGGCTTTGGGAAGTCGGGGACGTCGCGGATGAGCGTTTCGGCGATGAGGGGCATCGGGGGGATTATGACGGGAGCGAGGAGCAGGGAGCAGGGAGCAGGGAGCAGGGATCAGGGTTCGACTTCGATACCGGGGTCCCAGCCTTCGACGGAGGCGCGCATGAGGACCTCGACGTGCATGTCGCGGTCGATGCGGCTTTGGCACGAGAGGCGGAAGTTGCCGAGTTCGCCGTCTTCCTCGAGGCAGTCGTGCTCCTTTTGTTGCATAGGGGGCTCCTCGCTGAGGAACCGGACGCGGCAGGTTGTGCACCTTGCGTTTCCGCCGCACCGGTGGCTGACGTCGACGCCGCTTTCTTCGAGGGCGAGGACGAGCTTCTTGCCCTCGGGGACTTGGTAGGTGCCGAAGCCTTCGACGGTGAGGGTGTAGGTTTTCATGCGGCGTGGTTGGGGGATTGTGGCAGATGGGGGAGGGAGTAGGGAGTAGGGAGCGAGGGGAACCCGGTCTGCGCACGGGCATCGTCAGACCGGGGCACCCGGCCCCCTCCTCCTACGGGTCAAGAGGAGGGGGATTGCGGAACGGACTCCCACAGAGGTTTCCCGGTGTGACGTTTCAGATACCCGCTAGACTCTGGGGCGATGGTGAACGAGGATCGGTTGGTCGGGCTGTTCAAGAAACTTTGCTTGATCGATGCTCCGGCGCTGAGGGAGCGCGAGAGCGTCGACTACGTGAAGGGCTACCTGACCGCGATGGGTCTGGAGGTCCGAGAGGACGACGCAGGCGCGAAGATCGGCAGCAACGCGAACAACGTGATCGCGACCCTGGCGGGGAACAAGCCCGGCGCACCGCGCGTGTTCCTCAGCGCACACTTCGACACGGTTGAGCCTACAGCAGGATTGGTGATTGAGGAGCGAAACGGCGTGTTCTCTTCGGTCTCGGACACGATTCTGGGTGCGGACGACAAAGCGGGGATGGCTCCTGCGATCGAAGCGGTCCACGCGTTGATCGAGACGGGCGAAGGGCACGGGGACGTCGTGCTGCTGTTCACCTTGGCTGAAGAGATCGGTCTACAAGGTGCGCAGGCTATGGACGTCTCCACTTTGGGGCTGGACTTCGGGTACGTGCTCGACACGGGCCCTCCGGTCGGGACGTTCGTGACGAGGACGGCTACTCACGACAAGTTGGACGTAGTGATCCACGGCAAGCCGGCGCACAGCGGCAAGAACCCTGAGGACGGGGTCAGCGCGCTGGAGGTGGCGGCTGACGCGATCAGCCGGATGCGCCTCGGTCGGGTCGACGCTGAGACTACGGCGAACTTTGGGCTCGTGCAGGGCGGAACGGCCGTGAACGTGGTGCCCGCGATGGTGAAACTGCGCGGTGAGGCTCGTTCGACCAAGGTGGAGTTGTTGGACGCGCAGGTGGACCACATGGTCCAGGAGTTCGAGCGCGCAGCGCGCGAGCGGGGAGCGACCGTAGTGATCGACCACCAGCGTCACTATACGGCTTACGAGATCGCGGACGACGCGCCTGTGGTTCGGCACGCGGTGGCAGCGAGCATGGCGATGGGGTTCGAACCGGCGCTGAGGACGACCCTGGGCGGGAGCGACGCAAACGTGTTCAACGCGAAGGGGGTGCCCTCGATCGTGATCGCTACCGGGATGGACAAGATCCACACCCACGACGAGTTCGTGAGCAGGAAGGACCTTGTGGACACAGCCCGGCTGACCTACGCGATCCTGGTCCAGGCGGCGAAGGGGTGACGCATTCGGGCGATTCGTGCTAGTATTCCTATCAGTCCGCCGGCAGGCGGGCTTCATGGACAGAGGTCATCAAGGATGAAGAAGTTCGCAGTTTTCGCAGTATTCGCGGCCATGGGTCTGGCGACCGTGGCGAACGCCCAGTACAACAAGCCCTCGGGGATCTCTCTCCGTGGCGGCATGTTCTTCCCGTCGAGCGCGACGGCCAAGACGGAAGGCAAGACTTGGTTCGGCGTGGGCATCGACTACAAGGTGAAGGACATGTCGTTCGGCAACACCGTTGGTCAATACAACACGTCGATGACTTTGTCGGTGGACTACTACGGCAAGGGCGATTTCAGCCATTTGCCGGTGATGCTGAACTGGGTCTCTCGTGGCGACACGATCTACTACAGCATGGGTGGCGGCCTTGGGTTTGCCAAGACGCCGGACGGACTCGGCGGCAACGACACCCAGACCGAGTTCTGCTACTCGTTCGCGGTCGGCTATGAGTTCAGCCAGATGCAGACTCCGTTCTTCGTCGAGGCGCGCTACATCGGCTCGGCTGAGAGCAAGTTGAACGGCTACGGCCTTTTTGCTGGCATCCGCTTTTAGCGATAAAAGTCCATCAAGTCCAGGGACACAGGCAATGGGCCCGCAGAGACCTGCGGGCCCCTTTTTTGGCCCCTAGGCGGGGTTGGCCTGAGGTTTGAACCTGGTTGAAGTATCCTAGAACCGGGACTTTGAGTCCCCTTGGACTGAACTAGAAGCCTCAGCGCCTCGTTAAGGCTTACGATGGCGTTGAGTGGAGTCGACCGCTTGGCGAAGCACATAAAACTAGACCTGGCAAGCGAGCAGGCGCTGGTGGACCAGTGCCGTCGCCAGGACTATCAAGGTTTCTCGAAGATCGTGGACGCCTACCAGGCCCGCGTCTTCGGGTTCGTGCGTCGCATGGTGCGGAACGACGAGGAGGCCCTGGACGTGTGCCAGGAGGTCTTCATCAAAGCCTTCAAGCACATGGACCGATTCGACGGTCGGTCGTCTCTGCGGACGTGGCTGTTCCGGATCGCCCACAACCTTTGTATCGACCGGGCCAGGAAGTACGACCGCGGGCTGACCGAGACGAGCCTGGAGCCCATCGAGACGGACGACGAGCCGGTGGAGTTCGCCGACGGTCGATGGAACCCCGAGCGGGTCGCGCTTTCGGGCGAGTTGAACGATGTCGTCGAGCGCGCGGTGGCGACGATGAGCGAGAAACTTCGGACCGTTCTCCTTTTGCACGACAAGGAGGACATGGGCTACGACGAGATCGCGAAGGCGGTCGATGTGCCGGTCGGCACCGTGAAGAGCAGACTTTTTCTGGCGAGGGCGCACCTGCAACAGCACCTGAGCCACTACTTAGAGAGCGGGGTGGGCAAGTGAACATGGACAAGGATCTGATTCGCAAACTTACAGACGAGCAGCCTTTGACGGCTGAAGAGTCTCTTCGCTTGGACGCGGCGCTGGAGTCTGCCGACTCGGTGCGGTTCGCCCAATCGGTTTCGCGCCTCGCAGACGAGACGCCGAGCCTTGCTTGGCGCAGTGCTCTGAACGAGAGCCTCTCGAAGGTCTCGCGCCGCCGGCGGACCGGCCTTGTGCTGCGGTATGGGTTTGGTGCGACAGCCGTGGCTGCTGCCAGTTTCCTCGTGGTGTCGTTCATCCAGCCTTTCCGCGCTGAGGATGGCGGCAAGGCTCCTGCTGTGGTCGACAATCGGAGCGAGTCCAGCCTTGAGGACGAGATCGTTGCGGGCCATCACGATGCCATGAGCCGGGCGTCGCTCGGCGTCGCTGTCTCGTTCAACGAGTCGGGTTCCTAGGTCGCACCGATGGTTTCTCGCGGGCTGAGTCTTTTCATCGTCCTGGCAGCGGCGTGCGCCGCGTCGGCGCAGAGCAGCCGCGGCAACTGGCAGGTCGACAAGGACAGGCTTTGCGACGACGTCGTGCGCGTCAACCAGGCTGTGCGCTACCGCGGGGTGCGGCTCGTAGTCTTCCGTTTCGTTCGGGACGGCAAGCCACAGTCGAACACCATCAAGGAACTGGTCTTGCGGGACGGCGTGAAGTCGAGGACCGAGCAGATCCTGGACGACGACAAGCCAGGGTCCATCGCGGTCGATGATGGCAGGTTCCGACTGCACTACGACCCGAAGAACAACGTCATCAACAAGTCGCCATCCTTGCAGCACCAGAACAGCGCACGTTTGGAGATGCTCATGCGCGAACGCAGGGGCGAGTACGACATCAGCGTCCGCGAAGGCGACCGCGTTGCGGACTACTCGACGTATCTGATTACGGTCAAGGACAAGCGAGGGTTTGAGCACCGCTTGTGGGTCGACCGTCGGGGCAAGGCGATTTTGAAAAGGGAAGTGCAGGGCCCAGAAGCGAACCAAGGCGTGTCGTTCACGTTCACAACGTTCCGCTACTTGCGCTCGGTGGAACCAAGCGAGTTCACGATCGACAAGCCCGGGGTGAAGATCCTCGAGCCTATCGACCGGCTCGTCGCCGCAGCCAGCAAACTGGAACTTAGGCCGTACCGGATCGTTGGCGACCCCAAGTTCCAACTGTACGAGTCCTTCGGTATGAACCGGCGAGGGGAAAAGTCCTTGAGGTCGACGTATGGCGACGGCAAGGTCGTAGTGAGCCTAGTCCAGGTTCAAGGCGACCTGGATCCGGAGAAGTTGAAGAAGGAGGGGTTGACGGTCCATGTATGGAAGAAGGACGGGTACGCGTTCGCTCTCATGGGTAGCCTAACGGCCTCAGAGCTGGAACGCTTGGCTAAGCTGGTACGTCGATAGCATCAGGCGCCCGGCGCCGAACGACACCATGAGCACAGTGGCTGGAGTCAAGACGGGCTCGAAGGCCGCGCCCAAGCAGAAGCCGCGCATCGTTCGCTTCCTCAAGCGGCTGATGTGGTTCGCCATTGCTGGGGCGAGCGTCTTTGCGATCACCTTCGTCGTCGTTTTGATGCCGCGCTTGAACAAGGCGGCGACCATGATCCCGAACCTCGGCACGATCATGGAGCAGATCAGCAGCCAGGCCAGCGAGATCGTGAGCGACGACGGCACGGTGCTGTACTCGATGCAGGGACAGTATCGCAAGCCCGTCTCGATCGAGGACGTCCCACAGCGCGTGATCGACGCGACGCTTGCGGCAGAAGACAAGCGGTTCTTCAAGCACGACGGCGTCGACTTCGTGACAATGACCAACATCGCGCTGCAGACGATGGTTCGCGGTTCGGTCCCGCGCGGTGGCTCGACGTTGACGATGCAGATCGCCAAGCGCGTCTACACGAGCCCTGTCCAGACAATGGACAGAAAACTGGACGACATGGCGCTCGCGATGCAGATCGAGCGGACCCTGACGAAGTACCAGATCCTCGAACTCTATCTGAACCAGGTTTATTACGGCAAGCGCTCCTACGGGATCGCCGCGGCCGCGGACGTTTACTTTGGCAAGACGCTGGACGAACTGACTCTCGGCGAGGCTGCCATGCTGGCGCGGCTCGTGCGCCGACCTAGTGACGAGAACCCGTTCGACAACCTCGACGTGGCGATCAAGAACCGAGACGTCGTGCTGTACTTGATGCTCGACGAGAAGATGATCACGGAGAAGGAGTACTACGACGCGAAGGCGGAGGTACCGAAACTCGCGAAGGAGAGGCCGATTACGGTCAGTGGCAAGAAGTACGCGCCATATTTTGTGGACACTGTGCTGCGCGAGTTGCAGCGCGATTTCCCCGGCGTCGACTTCAAATTGGGCGGGTATCGCATCGAGACGACCCTCAACTGGGAGATCCAGAAATACGCCGAAGAAGAGATCGAGAAGGCGGTTCGCGGGCTGCGTGGCAAGAAGGTCACGACTGCGGCGATGTTCTTGGTCGACGACGACGGCGCGGTGATCGTGCACGTCGGTGGGTCGGACTACGACCGCAACCAGTTCGACGTCGTGACGCAGGGTTCGCGCCAACCGGGCTCGTCGTTCAAGCCGTTCGTGTATGCGACCGCGATCGACCGCGGGCTGATCACGCCAGGGTCGATGGTGAGCCGCGAGGTCTTCTATTGGCCGGCCACTTATGGTCCGCCGAAGATGGTGCACAACTCCGACGAGGTGTACGACGGATCGGTCACGGTCGAGTACGCGCTCCAGAAGTCGATCAACACAGTCGCCGCACGGGTCATGATCATGACTGGCCCAGAGAACGTCGTTGGACTGTGCAAGAACGGGTTCGGCTTCAAGAGCGACCTGGCCGCGGTCCCAGCCCTTGCGCTCGGTTCGACGGCAGTGTCGCCATTGGAGATGTCGCGCGCCTATAGCGCATTCAAGAACCACGGTGACCGGATCGAGCCCTACTTCATTCGTCGCGTCATCGGTCCGGACGGCGAGGTCGTCAAACGGTATGGCCCTAAGGTCTCGAAGAACGCTGTGAATCCACGTACCGCGCGCGTGATGGACACGATGCTCTACAAGGCCGCGAACAACGGCACGGGACGCCCGGCGATCGTCGATGCAAAGGTCGTCAACGGTCACGGAAAGACTGGCACGACGAACGACTACCGCGACGCCTGGTTCTGCGGCTACACAAACCGGTTCGTAGGAATCGGCTGGGTGGGTAGCGAAGTCAGGCAAGGCGACCGTTGGATCTACCAAGCGATGAACCGCGTGTTCGGCGGGACGTCAGTCGGCCCGTTCTGGGGCAAGGTCGTAAAGCGGGCGCAAGACGTGCTCGGCGAGCGCGAGGTCAAGTTCTCCGGGTCGTACGAGGACTCGGCGATCGAGATCGAAGTCGATCCCAACCGTGGAATGTTCGAAGAGATTCCTGACCAACCGCCGGTGACCACGCCTCCGGTCGGAGACGGAGCGACGAGCGGGCCGCCAGTGCGGACAACGCCTCCTGACGAGGGCGACGAGCGGTCTTTGGAGATCGTGTATGCAGAAGTTTGTGCCGACACAGGAGCCTTGGCGACGACATACTGTCCTGAGAAGGCTCGCAAACCCTATCTAAAGGGCTCAGAGCCCAAGAGCCGCTGCCCACAGCACGTTCCGCCACACTAGACCATGTCCGTCATCCACACGCCCCGCCAAGCGACGCTCGACGAACGACAGTTGCTTGTTCCGGGCCTGGTGGTCATTGCGATCATTGTCTTTCTTTCACGCTTGTGGTACCTGCAGGTCATCCATGCCGACAGGCTTGCCGCGATGGGTGAGAGCACGGGGATCGACGTTGTCAAGAGCATCGCACCACGCGGTCGGATCGTCGACCGGAACGGGATCGTGATCGCAGGTGTGAAGCAGAACGCTGTCGTGACAGCCGTGTACGACACGGTCATCAAGAACCCCGAGACGATCGACGAGGTCGCCCGGTTGCTCGGCGTGCCTCGCGAGAAACTGGACAAGCCGCTGAAGGAGGCGAGTTGGGACCCCTACGTTCCCAACGTGATCTTTGTCGGTGCGTCTCCAGAAGCCGCGTCGATCATCGCAGAGGCGGGCGACCGTCTGCCCGGCTTTGGCGTGGTTCTACAGCCGACGCGCGAGTACATCGAGCCGACCGCGCTCACGCACACTCTCGGATACGTTTGGAAGCCCACCGAGAAGGAGGTCAAGGCTTTGAAGGCGGAGGGACTGGAGCCGATGCCTTATGTTGGGCGCGACGGGCTAGAACAGTTCTACGAAAAGTTGTTGATGGGTACGGCGGGCGCAGAGCGGATCGCCGTCGATCCGCAGATGCGGCCGTTGCGCACTGTCTCTACAGATCGCCCCGTGCCAGGTCAGGAACTTGTGCTTGCGCTCGACCTCCGTTTGCAGAGACTGGCGACGCAGGCGCTCGGCGGCAGGCCAGGCGCGGTCGTGGCGACCGATCCTCGGACGGGCGAGGTGCTCTGCATGGTCAGCAGTCCGACGTACGACATCCACTTGTGGGACAACGGGATCAGTTCCGTCGACTACGATCGCCTGTCTCAAGACAAATTGAAGCCGTTCCTGAAGCGGGCGATCGCCGGCGCGTACCAGCCGGGTTCGACATACAAGATCGTAACGAGCATCGCCGCAGAGATGGGTGGCGTCTTCGACGCTTACAGGCGAGTCACGTGCAACGGCTCGTACCGTTTGGGCAATCGAGCTTGGACGTGCCTCGGTCGGCACGGCGCGGTGGACTTCAACGCGGCGATGGCGGCTTCGTGCAACGTCTACTTCTACGACCTCGCGATGCGGGCGGGCCAGGTCAACATGCAGAAGGCGATCGAGGCGCTCGGGCTTGGCGAGAAGCAGGGGATCGACTTGCCGGGCGAGAGCCGCGGCATTGCTCCAACGCCAGAGCAGTTCGAGAAGATGGAGCGAAAGTGGCAGCCGTACGACACGATGAACGTCGGAATCGGTCAAGGGCCGCTCGCACTGACGCCGCTGCAGATGCTTTCTGTCGTCTCGACGGTCGCAAACAACGGCGTTGCCTACAAACCGCACTTGCTCAAGGCTTCTCGCGACGCTGAGAACCGGTTGCATCCCATCGATCCACAAGCGCTGATCAAACTCGATCTCCCGGCCTCATTCTGGTCGACGTTGAGGAGCGCGCTCTTTGCGGTCGTGGACCATGGTACGGCTGGGAGTTACAAGATTCCTGGGATGGCCTGGGGCGGCAAGACAGGGAGCGCACAGAACTCGCACGGCCCGATGGCGCACGGTTGGTTCGTCGGCCTTGCTCCTATCGACGCGCCGCGCATCGCGATCGCGGTGATCGTCGAGAACGCGGGCCATGGCGGCGTTGTCGCCGCGCCGATCGCCAAGGAGATCGTCGACAAGTACTTGAACGGCAAAATGGGACTGATCCCTGAAGTTCAGTCGACGGTTAGGCCGCTCAACAGCCCGCGCACTTCCTCGACTGCCTTGGAGTCTCCCGAGGCTCCGTAGAGTTCGATCAGTTCGTTCGCGACGTCTCGCGCTTGGGCCATGTGCCGCTCAGCGTCGCTCTTGCTTTGGCCGGCGTAGTCGAGCCCTTCTTTGTCAAAAGCGAGCACGCGTGGCACTGTGAGCGCCTTGTACCGCGCGTATCCATCTAAGGCAGCACGTAGGTAAGCAACCTTGTTCTTGGGGTCTGTCCGCTCGGCCAGAAAGACACGCGCCTCGAAAGGCTCGGTCGGGACGAGTTCTGGCAAAGCCCGGACCTTGAGATAGACGGAGTCTTCGACACCAATGATCCATACCGCAGTGGCAGTGGCTGCCGTCTCGTCTCCTGACTCGATCTGAGTGTCGAGGAGTTGTTTGAGCGTGCGAAGGTTGTTCCGGTCGAATGCGAGCGCGCCCTTCAGGGTGGCGAGGGCGCCCGCAATGTCGTTTTGTTCGGTCCGCTCTTTTGCGAGTGCACGGAGCGTGCGTGTGGTCGGCGCGAGTTGCGCCGCGCGCGCGAACAAAGCGAGTCGCTCCTTGGAGTCTCGCTCGAGTTGGGCGCGTAGGTACCAGGACTCGCCGTCGAACGCCCCGACGTTCTTGAGCAAGTTCAGTTGTCCCTCGACGGCGGACCGGTCTTGGCCTGCTATCGCGCTCATAAGGCCGGACTTGCCGTTCTCGACGTACTGCACCCAGACCATGAAGGCCATGGGTAGGCCACAACAGCAGACAGCGATCATTCCTCGGAGCCCGCCAGGCAACGATTCGGGCGAAGTGCCGTCCGCCGCCAACTGGAGCCCTAGTCCGACCAAGACAAAGAGCAGCAGCCCAGTGCCGAAGAAGAACACGTTGCTCTCGACGAACCCATTGGCACCGAATGCGACCACGGCTGCGAAGACCGATGCGCGAAGGAGGTTGCGCTCTTCATCGAGCGCGCGGGCTCCCGCAAAAACACGCACAGTCCAAACGACTGCGAGTCCCAAAAGCCCGATCAATGCGACCCATCCGCCTTCGACCGCGACCTGCAGGTAGGTCTGGTGCGCGAGGTGCGTCTGCTCGGTCAGTCCGCTCACCGCGGAGTAGTAGCGATAGGTGCCTGCGCCGTAGCCGACGGGCTGGGCGAGCGCGAGATCCTTGGCTCCCTGCCAAAGCAACTTGCGGTATTCGCTGGATTGCGCCTGCTCCGCACCGGCGACACTGAGGCGGCTGAGCGGGGCTCCTGGTGCCTTCTTTGGAGTCGTGGCTTGGACAACAAACACAAACAGCGCTCCGATCAGGATTGGTGCGAGCGCGATGCCTGCACGGGCCAACGGTTTGCCCGTGCGCCAAACGAACAGGCACAAGACCAGGGCGACGAGCGACACAGGCAAGACGAGAATGCCGCCCTTGGATTGCGTGAGCGCGAGCGCGACGACCATGAGCGCGCCACCGGCCCACGCGAGCGACCTGCGCATGCCTGCAGAGACCAAGGCGACCCCTGCCGACAGCGGAATCCCGGCGACGAGAAGCCCAGCGAGCGCGTTGGGGTTGTTCCAATCGGCAAAGATGCGATAGGTAGGCTCTTCGGCACGCATACCGAGGTACTCGAAAACGCCCTTGAGGGCTACCAGCGCAATGGCGAACACAACCGTCTCGATAACAAGGCGCGGACCTCTGACGCGACCGACCGTCGCAACTGTGAGATACAGCGCCGCCGCGAAAACGAGCCAGTTGATCCATGCGTCGGCGCTTATCCACTTGAACTCGCTGACGAGGATCGATGTCCCCATCGCTGCAACAAGGAGCGCTAGGAAGCCCGCGTGCAGCGTCGTAGGCATTTGGTTCACGCGGTTCTTGCCGAGTTGATAGGCAAGCCCCCCGAACACGAGTGCTGCGACCAGGGTGCGAATGGTGGCAAACATATCCCCACCGGAAAGCAGATCGAGCACGACGAGGATTGCTGAGAGAGACAGGCAGGCAAAGGCCTGCATTGTCTTGTCGGTCCTGGCACACGCCACGCCGTAGGCGGCGAGACCGGCAGAAACGAGCGTCAGGACGACGCCAAGAGCGGCCGCCCCTTCAGGCTTGGCGTCCATGGACACGTGCCCGCCTGCGACGATAGCAAAGAAAAGGGCAATGAGCAGACACGAAAGTCCGATCTCGCCCTTGTTCACGCGTTCTCCCTCCTAACCTTGTCGATCTGGTTCTTGATGTAGAAGGCCGTCGCCCGAGCGCCAAGTGCACCCGCTGCGAACGCAAGCGTGAAGGGTCGAGCGATGAACGGCTGCTTGGAGACCACGTGCTTGCGATAGTATCGCAGCATGGAGAGGTGGAACCGCGCGATCATTCGGTTCGGAACCTGGTCGCTGCTCTTGCCGATGGCGTGAGTGATCACGGCGTCCGGGAGGTACACGACCTTGAAACCCGCGTCCCAAGTGCGCTTGCAATAGTCGACGTCCTCGCAGTACATGAAGAACTCGTCGTCAAGCAGGCCGATCTTTTCAATCACTTCACGGCGGATGAACAGCGCCGCGCCACTAACCCAATCGACCTCGCGCGGCTGGTCGTGCTCGAAATCGGCCATCAAGTACTCGCGTACATAGCGGTTGTTAGGAAACATGCGGCCGAGCCATGTGTTGCGGAAGGCCGCCGCAACCGGGTTAGGAAAGCGGCGACAGCTCATTTGCAGCGATCCGTCGGGGTTAAGCAGTTTCGGACCGACGACTCCCGTTTCGGGATGCGCTCCCATGTAGGCGATGATCGTTCTGATCGCACCGGGATGGACGACCGTGTCGCTGTTGAGCAGGGCGACGTCTCGGCCCTTCGCCTGCTCGATCGCGAGGTTGTGTCCGCCCGTGAATCCCAGATTCGTGTACTGGCGGAGCAGGACGAACTCAGGGAACTCTGACTCGACCATGTCCGCGGAGCCGTCCTCGCTGGCGTTGTCTACGACAACGACCTCGAACGAACCCTCGTCCTTGGCCTCACGGAGGCTTTGGAGGCACGCGCGAGTGTCCTCGAGCGTGTTCCAACTGCAGATCGTGATGCTAATGTCGAAATCCGGCATGGTAGCCCTTGGCCCGCACAAAGGCAGCCATGTACGCGGCGACGGCGATCAAGGGTAGCAAGAGCAGGGCCGGGAAGCGCAAGTGCTTTCCAAAGTAACGCACCAAGCTCTTGTGCGATTCCCAGACCATCGCCTTCTTGACTTTGCTCGTGCTGGCCCCGTGGTGGTGGACGACGTGCCCTGCGGCCGAATACCAGCAGGGCCAACCCTTGTCTGCCATCCGTTTGAGCAGATCGACCTCGTTGAAGAAGATCGGGAAACGTTCGTCGAAGGGGGCGTGCGGGTCTCCGACGGCTTCGAGGGCCTTGCGACGGAAGAGCAAGAAGGTCCCCATGGGTTGGGGAGCAGGCCCCGGATTTGTATAATCAAACGCCGACAACCTATACTTATCACCCTTGCCCATGAGGTCGGAGAGGATGCCGCCGACCGTCGGAAACGCACGGATCGAGTCCTGCCGTCTACCGTCTGGGCCAACGAGCCTGACGGCGCAGGCACCGAAGTCAGTCTTGACCCTGAGTTCGTTTAGAGCGATCTGGATCGACTTGTCCTCGAACTCCGTGTCCGGATTGAGGGTCAAGAACCATTCTCCCTTGGCCGCCCCGAAGGCGATGTTGTTGCCTTTCGCATAGCCCGTGTTGGCCCCGGGTTCGATCAGCCTGACCCACGGGAACCCGTCCTTCACCATCTCGGCGGATCCGTCCGAGGAGGCATTGTCGACCACGATGACCTCGTACGGCTCGTCTGGGGGAAACCGGTGGATTGAGGCCAAGCACGCCCTGAGCAGGTCCCTTGTGTTCCAGTTCACAATCAGGACGCTCAGCATGGGGCGGAGGGAGGGTACCCGCAGGTTTGAGGAGGTGTCTTTTTGACGGGGTTTTAGGTTCAAATGAACCTGATGGCCCAAAGTCCCCGGCTGGAGTGTGGAACTTGAACTACCAACAATACCGTTGGTATGATGAATTCGAGCTCGGGACGGTTTTTTTACCGGGGGAGGCCCGTTTAGCTCGCGAGGAGGTCTTGCTGTTTTGAACCTACGAACAGGCCTGATGGCCACAACTATCGCGATGGGCGCCCTAGGGGGCGCAGCGACAGGGCCGGCGGGTCTGAACGAGTTCTACGGGGCTCCTGAGGCGCTTTACGCGTCCATGGCGCCGATACCAGGCAAGACGCACACGATCTCCAAGGGTGAGAACGACTGGACGATCGCCAAGAAGTACGGCATCACGGTAGAGGCCCTTCACAAGGCCAACCCAGGCACCAACTGGCGGACGCTACAGATCGGCGATAAACTCACGATCCCGGTGAAGGGTGGCTCCTCGTCCAGTTCCTTGGCCAAAGGCGGGACCCATACGGTCAAGAGCGGCGAGAACGACAACACGATCGCGCGAAAGTACGGGGTGACCGTCGCACAGATTCACGCTGCCAACCCTGGAGTTGACTGGCGCAAGTTGCAGATCGGCCAAAAGGTGAAGTTGCCCGGCGGCGCCGAAGACACAAGCAACATCAAGACGATTTCGACGTCGAAGGTCAAGATCACATCAAGCGGGGCGAACGTGCGCACCGAACCGACGACGGCCGCGAAGGTCAAGACCACGGTGGACAAGGGCACCGTTGCGACCGTGCTCGATCGACAGGGCGCCTGGTATGAACTTCGGTTTCCAAGGGGCACGGTCGGTTGGGTGCGGGGAGACCTACTGACAGCGGTCGCCGAAAAGCCCGCAACATCGGCGAACAAGGCGACGAAGACAGAAGAGATTGCCGCGGCGAAACCGGCCGACCTGGACAAGGCATCTTCTTTGATCGATGACGCGAAAGCGCTCCTTGGAATCCGCTACAAGTGGGGTGGCACGAGCCGCGGCGGCTTCGATTGCTCTGGCTTCACGACTTACGTCTTCTCTCGCAACGGCATAAAACTTCCGCGCACTTCGATCGAGCAATCGAAGATCGGCACGCGCGTGTCTAAGGACGAGCTTCAGGAGGGCGACCTCTTGTTCTTCATTACGGGCCGCAGTTCCAGCCGCATCAACCACGTTGGGATGTACATCGGCGACGGGAAGTTCATTCACTCAAGTAGTTCACAGCGAAGAGTGGTCGTTACAAAGTTGAGCGACTATAGCCGGCAGTATGCCGGCGCGCGCCGCCTTCCCCAGTTGCAGGTCAAGGACATCGTCGAGCCCAAGGCGACGGAAGAGAAGATCACTGAGGAAGACGAGAAGCAGGTCTCGATCGAGACCTTGTTCCCCAGCCGCGTCGTTTACGGCGCCGACAAGACAGGCAAGTAGTCGAACCGGCCAGGGCAGGAGCCCTGGTCTGCTTGTTTAAGGGGGCCGCGATGGTCCACACTGAGCCCGGTAGCTCCCGTCGTCTAGCGGTTAGGACGTCGCCCTTTCACGGCGAAGATCGCGGGTTCGAATCCCGTCGGGAGTACCAGTTTCACCGTTTCTAGCGGTTAGGACGTCGCCCGCTGTGCTGGTTCTTGGGCGGCGAAGATCGCGGGTTCGTCCCGGTTCGCTTCGCTCACTCCCCTCGCTCCGCTCGGCGGGATGTCGCTGCGCACCAAATCCCGTCGGGAGTGCCAGTTTCACCGTTTCTAGCGGTTAGGACGTCGCCCGCTGTGCTCGTTCTTGGGCGGCGAAGATCGCGGGTTCTTCCCGGTTCGCTTCGCTCACTCCCCTCGCTTCGCTCACTCCCCTCGCTCCGCTCGGCGGAAACCCCGTCGGGAGTACCAGTTTCAATCAAGGAGCAGAGAGTAGGGATTTTAAGCGGTCAAAGTGTCGACTGAATCGCCAACTGACGTTCATCATCGAGCAACATGAGTGAATTGCCTCAGTCTTTCACACAATCCGGAACTCTCGTCTTGGTCTGTGGACTGCCCGGGTCGGGAAAGACCACGTTTGCCAAAAGATTGGAGGCGGATCGCGAAGCGATCCGAATGTGCCCTGACGACTGGATCGAGGCTGTATTGCAAGACCCGAGCGATTCTGACGAAAAGGACAGGTTGCGCGATGTCATCGAAAACCTCCAGTGGGACCTGGCAAAGCAATACTTGTGCAAGGGGCTGACCGTGATCCTTGAGAACGGCTTTTGGGCCGAGGAGGAGCGCAGCCAGTACGCGATGGAGGCGCTGGAACTTGGCGCGAGAATCGAGCTCTACGCAATGGACTCATCTGATCTCGATGAACTGTGGCGTCGGATAGATCTTCGCAACAAGAGCCTTCGCACTCCCACCTGGGTTATGTTGAGAGAAGACCACGAAGCGAAGTGGATAGGCTTCGAGGCACCGACTTTGGAAGAGATCGCGTTCTACGACGACGGCGGGATCATCTAGCGTCTAAGGACGTCGCGCCCTCACTCCTGACAGAAGTACTCCTGCCCGACCTACACTTGCTGATCGTCCCAGCGCTTCTGGAGCAATTCGATCTGGCTGGCACGGAGCGTCCCGTGATTCAATCTTCGATGGATCACCTGTCGAAGCAACCATAATGGAGCCAGATATGCCTTCTCTTGCAGCCGTACAAGTCATTGCAGCTGTCCTGGCCTTCCAAGGATCAACGTCTGGCGGTGCGCTCAAGTTGGAGCAGGCCGCTTTCGATGTGCAATCGTACGACGTTTCGATCAAGGTCGATCCTGTTTTGAAGACGCTGAGCGGGACAACGGTCATGGATGCAATGACTGTCATTCCGACGGCGAGCATTGTGCTCGACCTCCATGAGCCTTACACGGTCGCAAGCGTCACCGACGGGAAGTCAGCCCTTCGGTTCGATAGGTTTCCTGGGGCGATCCGCGTCTTTTTTCCAGCCTCGAAACAACCTGGAGACGCGATTCGCGTGGAAGTGAAGTACGCGGGCACGCCGCACGTTGCGCGGAACGCGCCGTGGGACGGTGGCATTGTGTGGGCCAAGACACCAAGCGGAGCCGATTGGATTTCGGTAGCCCTCCAAGGCGACGGCGCGGACCTGATCTTCCCGTGCAAGGACCACCCATCCGACCGGCCCGACCGGGCAACAATGAGGCTGACCGTGCCCGACGCGCTGGTCGCCGTTGGACCGGGGCGCCTGCAGGAAAGCTGGAAGAACGCGGACAAGACTATGACCTACGTCTGGCACATGCCGCAGCCCATCAACAACTACTCGCTCGTGTTTAACGCCGCTCCCTACGAACTTGTCGAGGACACCGTGAAGTCGGTCACCGGAGAGACGATCCCGATCCACTTCTACGTGTTGCCCGAGAGCCGTGCCAACGCGCCGCGCCTGATCGAAGAACAGAAGAAGTACCTTGCGTTCATGGAGAAGTACTGCGGGCCGTTCCCGTTCAGGGCGATCAAAATCGGGATTGTCGAGACGCCCCACTTGGGGATGGAACACTCGACCGCGATCGCGTATGGCAACAGGTTCCGCTTCGCGCAGGACGGACTGGATTGGCTGCTCCTGCATGAGTTCGGCCACGAGTGGTGGGCGAACCTTGTTTCGAACGCGGACTGGCGAGACATGTGGATCCATGAGGGGTTCCAGAGTTTCATGGACACGTTCTACATCGAGCAGATCCGCGGCAAGGAGGCCTACCTGACGGCGATGAAGGGAAGGAGGAGGGCGATCCGCAACGCCGCGCCCGTCGCGCCCAGAGCAGAGACTTCCAGCGAGGCTTACGGAGGCGACATTTATGACAAAGGCGCGTTGGTCCTGCACTCATTGCGCTACCTGGTCGGCGACGACGCGTTCCTTCGTTCGATTCGGCGCATGGCTTACCCGACAAAGGAGTCGGAGGGATGGTCGGACGGGCGGGCTCTACGGCTTGTGACGACCGAGGACTTTGTGAACATCGCTTCGACCGAAGCGGGACAAGACTTGCGCTGGTTCTTCGAGGTTTACGTACGGCAGGCCAAACTTCCGACGCTCAAGACACAGGTCGTCGACGGGACGCTGTCACTGGAGTGGGTCGCGCCGGAGGGTCTACAGTTCTCCATGCCGATCTACGTCGTCGTCGACGGTAAGACGATCCGCGTCCCAATGACGGGAGGTAAGGGCTCGGTGCCGAATGCCGGTTCCTCACCTGTCATCGATCCGAACGGGTGGGTGTTGAAACAGTAGCGATTGAACCGCCATGGGCAACGAGGTCAACAATGCACTCCATCCGTGACTTGGTCTTAGCGCGCGACGTTGAGGGCCTTCGTGCTGCGGTCCAAACGGCTAGCGATGCCAAGGCCCTTGTGAACGAGGTCGACAAGTGGGGAGCGACTCCGTTGCTCACAGCGCTCGAGCAGACGGCGCCGGATCGTGAGGTTGTCCGCGTCCTTCTCGAGGCAGGGGCCGACCCGTTGTTTGTGAAGGTTGATCGCCCGTTCGACTTTGCGAAGGAGGCTGGACTGGACCTGAACGAGACCCTCGCCTCGATCGGGATCAAACTGCCGAAGTTAGATTTCGGAATCGGAGAGACGTTCAGCACATACGTGTTGACCAAGGCGATGAACTCGGGCGACCTAGAGATCGTCAAGGCGATGGCCGAGAACGGGGCCGACCTCCGGTACACGACCGACAAGGGTTATACGGCGCTCATCGACGCAATCTATGCCCCGGGCGATCCGGTCGAGGTCGTCGATTACCTGATCGGTCTGGGAATCGACCCGAACGCCGAGACGCAGTACGGCGAGAAGGCGATTGTCGTCGCTCTGCGACAGGGCAAGTGGAAGTGCCTTGCCAGTTTGCTGGAGGTGACCAAGGACGAGACTGCGTTGGAATGGACTCCCCTGATCAAGGCTGTCGTGGTTGGAGGATACGAGGACGTCGTTGCTGCCCTAGACCAGGGCACTGAACTCGAAGCCAGGGACGTCGTCGGCAGAACGGCCTTGCAAGAAGCGCTCTACAAGGGCGACGAACGGGTTTGCGATTTGTTGCTTGAGCGAGGGGCCAATTGGAAGGACAAAGGCAAGAAGGAAGTTTCGACGATGTCCTTGGCTATCGGCAGCGGCAACGTGGAACTCGTCAGGCGCCTACTTGACCTTGGAAGTCCGGCGAACGAGCAGGACGAGTTTGGAAACAGTCCCCTCGCCGCTGCGTGCCTGGAGGGCCACCTTGAGATCGTGCAACTCTTGCTTGAACGTGGCGCCGACCCGAACAAGGGCGACCACTTCGACTCTTACTTGAGCAACGCGAAGGACCGCCCGACGATTCTTGCGCTTTTGGCGGCGGGCGCCGATCCGAGCGAACTGGATCACGAGGGTCGTCGGCGACTCGTCGGGCTGGGGGAGGTCGACGAATCCCAGTTGGCCACAGTCTCGCGCGACCACTACTTTGAGTTTCGGTTTGAGCGCGAAGGGAAGGCAAACCCGGAAGATGTGACCGACCCGTTCCGACTGGCGATGATCAGGTCAGGTTGCAACGCTTACCGACCCCGCGACCGGTTCGGGGACGACCCGACGTTCGCCTGCAACCGGTCATGGAAGGACAGGCCGCCGCAAGTGTGGTGCTTCGACAGGTTCGGCCAGTCGTTCACTCTGATGCCAGACGGCAGAACCATCATGATCGCAGGCGAGCACGAGGACTCGTACGATCCCGACTTTTGCATTTACAACGACGTCACCGTGTTCCACGCGGACGGAAGCATCCAAGTATTGGGTTATCCGTACAAGGTGTTCGAGCCGACGGACTTCCATACTGCGACGCTGGTAGGAGACAAGGTCTGGATCATCGGTGGGCTTGGCTATACGGACCAGCGCAAGGGCCCTATCCCCGTCTACAGGTTGGACACCTTGTCCTATTCTATCGAGCGCGTCGCCACTTCAGGAGACGTGCCCCCAAGGATCCACCGCCATCGCGCGCAGTTAGTGGGTGGAGCCATTGTTGTCCGCGGCGGTGAGGCGATCACGTTCAATTGGGGCAAGGAGAGCCATGATGCCAACACGAGCGTCTACAAGTTGGACTTGCAGACGCTCGTTTGGAACCGCATGCACGGGTAGAGCGACTATTCGGCCTTAATCATGGCGACCATCTGGTCGAGTGCCGAGCCCCAACCCTGCTCGAAGCCCATTTGGCCGTGAGCCTCGGCGTCTTCTTTGCTCGCGTGGCGCGCGATGCAGGTGTACTTTGTGCCTTTCGCCGTCCTCTCCAGCAGCAGATAGGCCGTGAATGGCCAACTCTCCGGTTTCAGCGGACGATAACCCGCGCCGAGCGCAGAGGTCCAGATAAGCCTTTCGTTCGGCAAGATCTCGAGATAACAACCGGAGTTAGGAAACTCCTCGCCCTCAGGCGACATCATCGTGACCTGGAACTCGCCGCCCGGTCGCAAGTCGATCTTGCACGACTTCGTCCCCCACGGCGCGGGAGTGAACCACTTGACAAGCTTCTCGGGGTTCGTCCAGGCGTCCCAGACGGCCTCGACGGGTACGTCGATCTCGCGCTCCAGAATGAGGTCGAGAGCAGGGTCGAATGGTGTGATGAGTGTGCTATTCATTTGCTTTCCTTTTGGTCCATAAGGAACTGGTCGAGTTGGTCGAGGCGCTTCTCCCAGTTCGTGCGCTGTTTGTCGAACCAACTCTCTGCCTTGGTCAAGGCTTCGGGCTGGAGCTCGAAGATCCTCTTGCGACCGCGTTTGACCGAGCGGACGAGCCCGCACGCTTCCAGTACCTTCAGGTGTTGGAGGAACGAGGGAAGTGCCATCTCGTAGTCGCCCGCCAGTTCCGTCATGGCGGCGGGCCCGCGAACAAGTCTTGCAACCACGTCCCTTCGGGTCGGGTTCGCCAGAGCCTGGAACACATCGTCCAGTGACGCTGATCGCTTAGGCATTTACCTAAGTATGCCACGAGTCGATCGTGCCGGTGGGCCCTTCTGGGAGTTAACCGACCCTTTTCCTGATCTGGCTGCCGCACCAGTAGAATCATTCAATGCGCTGGACTGTTCTCTTCACTTTGATCGCTCTCAGTTGTGTCTCGCTTGCTAGACAGGCGCCTGCTTCTGACCACAACGTCGTTCTCGTGCTCCTTGACGGCATCCGGTGGCAGGACGTGTTTCGGGGCACCGACCCAGAGTTGTTGAATAAAGAGGCTGGCGGGGTCGAAGACGTCGACGGGCTCAAGAAGAGGTTCTGGCGCGAGACCCAGGAAGAACGGCGTATGGCACTCATGCCGTTTCTGTGGGGCACCGTAGCGAAACAGGGCCAGGTCTATGGCAACAGGGACGCCGGTAGCAACATGCGCGTCACTAACAAGTTCTGGTTCTCGTATCCGGGCTACAGCGAGATGGTCGTCGGTTTCGCTGACGACCGGATCAACACGAACAATCCGATCCTCAACCCCAACATCAGCGTTTTCGAGTACTTGAACAACCGGCCAGGGTTCCGCCATCGCGTGGCCGTGTTCTCAGTGTGGAGCGTCGTTCGCGCCATGGTCAACCCTGGCCGATCAGGAATCCCCGTCAACGCGGCGATGGAGCAAATGGACTTCGGCACAAAGTCACCTGCAATGGATGCGATCAATGGGATGAAAAGAAACCTCCACCACCCCTGGCCGAACGACCCGTACGATGCGCTCTGCTTTTACACGGCCATGGAGTACCTCCGCAACGACAGGCCGCGCGCCATGTGGATGACCTTCGGAGAGACGGACACGTTCGCACACGAGGGGCGCTACGACCACTACCTCAATGCCATGCACCGAACAGACAGGATGCTGAGCGAACTTTGGTCGACCCTCCAGTCGATTCCCCAGTACAAAGGGAAGACGACGCTCATCTTCTCGGTCGACCACGGTCGGGGCGTCGCGCCGACAGCATGGAAGAGCCACGGGGCCTCGGTCGTCGGCGCAGACGAGACCTGGTTGGCGGCCATCGGTCCGTTCACTCCTGCCCTTGGCGAACGCAAGTACGTCGCGGAGGTGACCACGAGCCAGATCGCGGCGACTGTCGCCGCTTCTGTCGGGCTTGACTTCCGTTCCCGACACACCCAGGTGGCGCCAGCGATTTCGGACGTCGTCAGGCGCTAAGGTGCGACGAGGAATGCTCGGGCAGCGGAAGCCTGGTCGATGAGTTCGAACTTCGACTGCTCAGGATTCGAGGCCCTGTCAAACCGGCTGCCGTAGAGGCCGTCCGCGCGCTTTCCATTGGCGTAGAGCCAGTCGAGGGCGCGTCGGACCCTGGTCTTTCGCTCATTGTTGGGAACGTACAGCCACGATTCCGCGAGCAAGTGGGCGAAGCGCCCCACGTCCGCTAGCCTTCCGTCCACGACCCACCTCTTCTCGCTGGCGAGAGCGGTCTCTTCGGCGTCTTTCAGGTACGTTGCGTCCTTCGTGATGCGGTGGAGTTCGGCGCCAGAGCGGATCATAAGAGCGGAGTTGTACGACCACTTCGTCTTGTCGACCTTCTTGTTCAGGTCGATAGAGTCCCAGTAGAGACCATCGGCGGGGTCTCGGAGCGTTCGTTTGGTCCAGTCGTAGATGCGTTTGGCGTCTTCGAGGAGCCTTGGGTTCTTGTTCTTTTCATAGACAGCGAGGCATGCGGCTACCGTGGGGCCGTTTGAGCAGGTGTTCTTGCTCTTCTTGTCGCTCTCGCGCCAGTAGACGCCACCGCCAAGTTTCTCGTCCTCACCGCTAAGGGCATAGCGGAGCGCTTCTTCTGCCCTCTTAAGCAGGCTTGGGTCGTTGAGGACCTCGGATGACTCGACGAGCGCCATCACCATCCAGGCGTTGTCGTCGTAATACCGGTCTGTCTCACGCGGATAGGGAAGCACGTCGAAGCCGGGGACGGGGCCTTGCGTGTTCCAATAGTGGCGAGTCGAATCGACAAAGCGGCGGAGCTCTTTCTTCCAGTCAGGGTCGTGCTTGGCCGCAGCGTTCATCGCGCTGAGAAGGACTCCCACGCCCCAGTTGAAGACAGGCCCGACTACGCGACCGTCTTCGATGCGCTCGGCATACCCAGGCTCAGCGACAAACGCGAACCGTGCCTTTAGCACATTGAGCGCTTCGAGCCCCCGTTCAATGTTGGCCTTGTCGAACATTGCGATGCCGAGAAGGTACGAAGTCACTTCCGGAGGACCTGCCCAAACGTGATGTCGTGGTCGTCGAGGTCTTGGATGCCGAATTCGCGCGTACCCCAGGGCGTGTCATAGAGCGTGTAGTCGATCGTCGCCCCTCGTTCTTGCGCCTCCTGATAGAAGGCTGCAGCGTCGTCGACCCAGATGTAGACGTTGTTCGTCTTGTCGACGACGCGCCAGTTGGGGATCGGTGGGTCGACGCCGTGCGGAGCCTGCGCGAGCATGACCGTCACGCCGTCGCGCGACGGCATCGCAAAACCGCCACCGTAGACCTGGTCCGTGTCAAACCCGAGCTGTTCGCGCCAGTACGCGACAGAGGCATGGATGTCGCGCACGACGAGAACCGGGGCGACGGACAGCATCTGCGGCATGGTCCCAGGTTACCGCCGATCAGGCATCGAGCGATTTCATTTCGCCCGCCAGCAGGCGGACGGCGTCATTGAGCGAGAGAATTCCGCAAGTCGCACCATGCTCGTCCTGTACGAACACGATGCGGGTGTCCGCGCCCTTGAGGGCTTCGAAGACGGTGATCGTTGAGCCGTCTGCACGGACCACGACCGGCGGATCGAGGTAAGGGTCGATCGCCGATGGAACAGACGCGGATGCAAGCCAGTCGCGCGCGCGCAAAACGCCGACGGTGCGGTCTGAGTCCAGTCTGTAGACAGGAATATACGCGTGAGTCGACCTGCGTACGGCCTCATCGATTTTGCTCATGGGCCACGCGGCGTCTACGGCTTCGACAGCATGCCATGGCGTCATCTCTTGCCTGACCGAGATGTCGCTAAGGCGGAGGGCGTTCTTCACGAACGCGGTCTCGCGCTCGTCCAAGGCTCCGATGCGGATGCCCTCGGCCACTAGGGTGAGCAAGTCGGCTTCAGTGACGCGTGACCCGCGCTTGACTTGCCGGTTGACTGCGCGCTCGAACACTTGACTTGTCACCGTGACGATCCAGGCGATGGGCCTTGTCAGCCGGATCAGGAGACGCATGGGTCGCGAACAGCGGATCGCAATCTCGTCCGCGTGGTCAAACCCGATTTGTTTCGGCACCACGTTGGTGAGGATCAAGGCGATCACGGTGAAGAACGTCAATGCGACGAACGCGGCGATGCCGTCGACTTGTCTCTGAGTCAACTCGAACGGACTTCCGATCCATCGTGAGAGCATCGGTACGACCTGCGCTTGCATGATCGCACCGATCGCGAGCGATCCAAAGGTCGCGATGACCTGGCCAGCGGCCAAGAAGGAGACAGGAGAGCGTTGGAAGGCGAGAACGAGGCGTCCGCGCCGGTCACCTGCCTCGGCGACCTGCCTCATGCGTTCGGGACGCGCGCTGAACGTAGCCATTTCTGCGGCCGTGAGGATGGCCGTGACGATGAACAAGACCGCAAAGGCGACGATGTGCATTAGCGCCCATTGTGGCCTACCTTGGTCGACCGCTTTCGCCTGGCTCCGGCTCGAACTTCAAGACTTCGATTCCAGTGGCGGAGTGAAGGAGGTCGCCTAGGCGCAGCGCGCCAGGGTTCTCTGTGGCAAAGTGGCCGGCAGCAGCGATCACCTTGCCGCTTTCGCTCGCCTCGACCATGAGATGGTGCGGCACTTCGCCTGTGACAAACGCGTCCGCATTGCCTACATGCCATTCGTCGGCGGCTGCGCCGCCACAAACAACCACCGTCTCGATCTGCCTGTCCGCCGGCCCGCAGACAAGCGTTCGCGTCGCGAGCGACCGATCGAGATGGTCGCGGAACTGAGGCAAAGACATGGGCGCAGGCAGCCGTCCCATGCGCGAAATCGGTTGCCCCTTCACGGGCTTGACTGGGAAAACGTCGTAGGCCGGTTCCTCGTAGGGATGCACACGACTGATTGCCTCTCCTACTTCAGTCAGCGCATCGCTTGGGCACAGCATTTCGATGCGCGTCTCGTCGACCTGTTCGACGGCGCCAGCCTTGCCCACCGCCGGATTCGATCCACTGCTGCCGACAAAGGTGCCGGTGCCATCAACGCTGAACGCACAGCGCTCGTAGAGCCCGATCACTCCGGCGCCGGCGTGGGACATGGCGTCGATCAACGCTTCCGACTCTGCACTCGTGACCGTCACAACGACCTTGTACTGTTCTTTTTCGCTGACCGAGCCCACGGCACGGACTTCCTGAAGGCCGATCAGTTCGGCAAGCACATCGTTGATTCCACCAGGGGCGGCGTCCCAGTTCGTGTGGGCTGCAGCAAAAGCGATCTTGCCGGCGATGAGCGTGAATAGGGCCTCGCCCTTTGCGTCGTCGATTCGGACAGTTTTGATCGGATCCCAGATTACAGGGTGGTGCGAAACGAGCATCTGCGCCCCGCTACTTTGGGCGAACCTGATCGCGGACAGGGAAGGATCGAGCGAGACGACGAGGCGATCGACTTGTGCTGATGGATCCCCGACCTGGAGCCCGATCCGGTCGAAGGAGAAGGCGTATCGGGACGGGGCGATGGCTTCCAGCGCATCAAGGACGTCGCGGACCGTGGCCATCGGCATCAGATTACCGTCCTCGCCCTCGTCCCCGACTCCCAGAAACCCGATAGGTAGACTCAAAGCAATGCCGGACGAGAAGAAGAAGTCCTACGGTGGGATGGCCGTGGTGGAAGGGGTGATGATGCGCTCGCCCAACCACTACTCGGTCGCTTGCCGCGCTCCGAACGGCAAGATCTTCGTCAAGACTGAGCCCATCGAGAAGACCTGGATCGGTCGGCAAAAGTGGCTCCTCAAGCCGTTCCTTCGTGGCACGTTCGCGTTGCTGGACACGATGGGCCTGGGCATGCGCGCCATGCGGATCGCAGGGGATGTGCAACTGGACGCCAAGTTCCAACCGGAGGAGGGCGAGATGGTGCATCCCGAGAGGCACAAGGACAAGCCTCCTTCGCGGATGCAAGAGTTCTATGAGCGCAATCAAGCGGTCTGCGACAAGGTCATCCTGGGCGCGACGCTCATTTTCTCGCTCGTCATCGGGTTTTTGATCTTCAACGTTTTCCCGAACTTCGCGGGACAGTACATCTCGGAGTTTGGGAAGTCGATCGGATTCGAACCGCAAGGCAACGAGCGCGGGATGTTCACGACCGTGCTTGTGGAGACGATCAAGTTGGTGATGTTCATCGGATACGTCGCCGCAATCCGACGCTATCCGGCCATCTTGGAGGTGTTCCGGTTCCACGGCGCCGAGCACCAGGCCATCAACGCCATGGAAGAAGGCGTGGAACTCACTCCTGAGAACTGTCTTCGCCAGACGCGCCTGCACCCGAGGTGCGGGACGAACTTCGCGCTTCTGGTCTTCATTGTCAGTTTTCTTCTCTTTCCGTTCGTACCGCGCGACTTGATCGTTCCTTCCGACTCGGCGAGTTGGCTCATTGCTCTTACGCGCCTGCCGGTCGAGATTGCCCTGCTCCCGATCGTTGCGGGGATCAGTTACGAGATTATCCGTCTAGCGGGCAAGTTCAAGAACGAGATGTGGGTGAACATCGTCCTGTGGCCTGGGCTTAAGACGCAACTGATCACGACCGCCGAGCCCGACGAGCGCCATGCTGAAGTCGCGATCGCAGCGCTAGAGGCAGCGGTCATCGCGGAGGAGCAGGGTGAACTGACCAACAGCGACGACTACACTCCGGTCGCGCTACGCGGTCGAGAAGAACCAGGCGCACCAGATCGCGAAGTAGGCGGCCGCGCCAACGATGCAGGTCTTGCGCACGAAGCCTAGGTTCTGCTTCGCGTACCACGCTAGAACAAACCACGCTGTGAAAAGCGTGAGCGACTTGACAAACGCGAAGAGCCACTCGCTGCGCTCGATCAAGGGTCGCATGAGCGGGTTCAGTTCGACGATCGAGCCGTTCGCGTGGAGCACCGCCGTCACGATCAAGTCGAGGAATCCGATTCCAAGGAGCACGATCAGCGCGCGGGTGGGGAAGACCACCTTTCCGATGTCCATCGTGCGGATGTCGTTTTTCACGTCAACCTCTCTCAAGGATCGCAATCACCCGGTCCTGGAGCCCCCGGACCTCACTCGCCGGCGCGAGAGCGTTGTTGAACAACAGGCTCACGGCCAGGGTTCGGCCCGATCGGGTCGTCACATATCCTGTCAGGCATGTTACTGCACTAAGCGTGCCAGTCTTGCCGACAAAACTGCTTGAGGGCAGCCGGCTGCTGAGGGTCCCTTCGCCGGGTTCCGCCAGCGCCTTAAGGAAGTCCTCCCGCCAAGATTGCTTGTAGGCCCAGTTCAATGCACGGCAAAACGCGCGGGGAGTGACGTAGTTGTGACGGCTCATGCCGCTCCCGTCGATCGGGCGCGCCGAGTCCCTTTCCAGGCCGACGACATCCTCCAAGAACGCCTTGAACCGCTTTCCGGCCTCGCCATACTCGTCTTTAGGCAGGGGCTCTCTTCGCGTCGCGGCCATGAGCAAGAGGTGTTCCGCAAAGTTGTTGTCGCTCTTTTCCAGGCACTCTTTCAGGATCTCTCGCACAGACGGCCCGAGAATCGTGTGGTCCGGCTCGCGTGAGGGCACCGTGTCCGTGTGCACGATCGTGCCGCCGAACAGCCGTGCCGCAACGACGTCCGGGTCCGGGATCGCAAAAGCCTCGATCATGCGTGTGCCAGTAAGAGTTCCGCGGACGATTGCCAAGCGCTTCTCAGGGTCGTATTCGACTCGCGCGTTCCCTTCGTCGGGCATGTGCCGCAACGTGATCTTGTACGCGGGGTCGAGGGGCCGCAAACGACCGTTCTCGCTCCAGACCTCGAACCCGCCTCGGTCAAAACTCAACGAGGTCACACGTGCGGCATAGCGGTTGGGAAGGTCGTCGAACTCCCACGATGGAGGGACTCGCGGCTTGAATGCTTGGCGCACGTAGATTGCTGAGTCAGCCGGTATCCCGAGTTTCTCCCTTGTTCCAAGGAGTTGTGCCCGTGTGATCGTTGGGTCGCCAGGAGCATCGACGATGACTCGGTCCTTCTCGCGCCAAATGCGAGTGCGCGGGCGGAAGTCCATGCCCAACACGTGCGCGGCATAAAGGGCCGTCAGGATCTTTTGATTGCTGGCCGGAACCAAGCGCAGGTCTCCGTACTTCGAGTACACCTCGCCGCCGTCGAGAGTCAGTGCGCAAGTGCCGGGAACCGCGCCTTTCAGTGCGGGATCATCGAGCACGCCATCGATCACGGACTGGGCGTTGGCGATCAGAAGGAGAACGCTGACCATCGTCAAGCCTCGTCTGGGAACACTGGCTCGGTCGCGTGTTCGTTTGCTCCAGCCTCGATGTCGCGCACCATGCTCGATGCAAAGTCTCTCAAGAGCGGCTCAGGGTCTTGGGCGGCTGCGTTGCGGAGTTTCGTGAGGATCTGGCCCTTTCGCGAGGGCATCCACTCGGCAAGGTGGAACACGGCGTGGATCGCGGACCGTCTGCCAATCCGACTGGGCGCCCCGATCGTCGAGACCAACGCGTCGGCAGCCGGATCGGTGCAGATCTGTCCTCCCAAGACGACTCCGGCCTTATAGATCGTCCGGGCATGGTCGTCCTCGGCTTCCCACATGAGGTTCTTGATCGCAGAGATCGCCCGTCCCTGGTCGCTGGACTTAGGGAAGAACGCGGGCAGGTCCTCGCAAAGGTCGAGCACGCACCATTGCGCCGTCCGCCGGTTCGGGTGCTTGCGGTCGTTGAGGACCTCGATCAACGCCTCCGAAAAGAGGCCGCTGCTGGCCCTTGTCTCGATGATCGTGTGGGCCTCGTGCGCAACGTCCCGGTCGGAGCAGTAGAGCAGTTTGACGAGTGCCAGAGGAGGGAGGTCTTGGAGCAGACCGTCGTACCGCCTGTCGATACCGATTGTGTTTCCGATCGCGAACTGGCGTTGGAAGTACGGCTCGCAGCCTTCCTTAAGGTTCGCCAGCATGTCTTCGACCGTGTCGCCCTTCGCCTCGTTCCACAGCCGCTCACACTTGCCGAACACGCCCGCGCTAGTCCTAGCGACCTGGACGTCGAACGTCTCACCGTGCGCCTCGAACTGCGCCTTGCCTGTCCAATCGCTGGGCAGGACGTGGTAGTCGAAACTGACCGGATGAGGCGGCCAATGGAAAGGCACTCGGTGGCTCGGCCGCAACGGAGTTGGGTCGCCTCCCGCGGCTGCGAGCGCGTCATCGATGAACTGCCTCAGTTCATCGGCGATCGTGCCCGCAGCGACGGTTCCGTCCGACATCTATCGTCCTGTGACCACGCGGTTCTGGAACCGCGCGATCCTCTGAGAGACGTCCTTGAGGTGAAGCAGCGTCAGTTCGTCCAGGCCCTTGCTGGCCGCGATCTGCTTGTCGAACCTGGCCTTCAGCCGCGCGAGTCCTTGTGAAGCCACGACGCGGGCATCGTCAGCAATGGCCCGCGACGGGGCACCGGCCTGCAAGATCAGGCCCTCGACCATGTACCGTTGGAGGTCGCGCCGCATCGTCGTGATGTTCTTGTTCTGCCCGACTTCCTTGAACACGGCCGCGAACAGCCAGTTGTAGTGTTCGGCGATCGTGTACCTGTCCTTCGCACGCTCCAACTTGAAGTCGTTCTCAAGGATGCGATCCAGTTTCGAACCGGACATTAGGGCGGAAAGGACCGCGATCTGGTTGCCGCCGACGATCGAGCGCAGCGGCGCGTTCCAGAAGCCGCCCGTCCCCTCGTTCGGATCCATCGTGAGGTTGAACATCACGTTGTCCGGAAGTTCGACGGTCTCTTTCATGAGCACTTGGTCGATGATCATCTTCATCGCCTGGCGCTGGATCTTTGGATCGACGGGAACGAGGGTCGGACGCTCATTCACGTCGCCCTTGTGGATCCGCCGCATCTCGACGCCGCCGACGAACCGGGTCGCCATCATAACGGACTGCATGCTCCTCATGTAGGAACCGAGCACAAGCCGCGTTCGCAGGTCATAAGACTCGCCGTCCTTAGTCAACTTCTCAATCGCGTACTTGCGAACAGAGTCGTTCCCCGCGATGTCGGCCTTGATCCACTCGATCGTGTCGGAACCGAGGTCGAACCGCACGGCCAACGGGTTCAGCCCGTCCGCGTCCTCGTCCGTCAAGAAGATGTGCCCAGGTTCGCCGGATCGCTTGGCGATGGCCGCGAGATGTGAAGTCTCGTCCGCAGGCGACTTTGCATTGAACTGCGTGTATCCGTACTCGATTGCCCAGAGGTCGTATGGTCCGGGCGCAACGTTGAAAAACACGCCCTCGCCGCGCAGGACCGCGGCCGTGTTCACGGGCGTGTAGTCCATGACGCTGGCACTGAGCCCGCGCTCTCGGACCTTGGCGTCGTTGGTCATCTCGCTCAGGCGCCACTGCGTCGAACCCGCGAAGTTGTGCCTGAGACCAAGGCAGTGCCCGACTTCGTGCATCACCAGGTCCGCGACAAACTGCTGCATGAAGTCGTCTTCTGTGACCTTGCTCCCATTGGCCACGAGGGCGGCCCAACCCATCGCCGCGCTCGACGCGAGTTCGCTGGCGTACTCGCAGTGCCCGTTGTTCCACCCTCGCGCCTTCAAGACGTCGAGCAAACGACCGCTCTTCGGCTCCTTACCGGTAACAAGCGTCTGAAGCGGGTCAGGTTCGCCCTCAGCCGGTCGAAGCAATGCCTTCGCGCTCAGATCAGCGAGGCGCCCCTGACGAAGCGTGAACTCGTACTCCTGAAGCATCGCTGAGGCATAGTTGGCGTCGACCGAGACGGCGGCGCTCAAGACTTCGCCTGAAATCGGGTCGATCCTGAACCAAGCGACGGCATACGCAGCGTCCTCGCTCATGTTCCAGCGCACAAGGTTGTGCCGACCGTCGGCGTGGTCCCAGTTCGGATCGTTCTCGGGTGCGTCCCTGACTTCGATCGCGTTCGTGATCCCGGCCTTTTCAAAGGCCTTGTTCCAGGCCAGGATGCCGGCGCGCACGCCTGGCCGAAACTTCTTCGGAACGCTGGGATCGATGTACCACACGAGCGGCTCGGCGGCGTCCGACACAGGCGCGAACGGATTGCGCTTTTTGACGTTGAAGCGCGCGATGTACCGCTCCGTCCTATCGTCCAGATTGAACCTGGATACGTTGAAGTAGTCCTGGGTGAAATAGCCGATACGAGTGTCCGCCACCCGCGGCACATAGTCGCTGTCCTTTCGGTACCAAAGCGTGTAGGTCACCTTGAACGGAATGCTCTTCTGGTCCTCCAGGTGGTTCGGCGAGCCCAGGCCGAGAAGCGCCATCAGTTCGTCCATCTCGCCACCGCCACCCTGCGAGCGGAAGTGGACGTTCATCCGAACGATCGTTGCGTCCGGGAGCGCCCTGATCGTGTCCACTGTCGTCAGTTCGCGATCGAGCATCGCCGCTCCGCCCGCGCTTACGTTGACGAATTGCGCCAAGTCGAACACTGTGCCCTGGAACAACTGGCCGACATCGATAAGAAGGAGTTTCTTCTCGGGGTGCTTCTGCTCGACCGAGAAGTTAGCGACGATCGCTTCAGGGAAAGTCCTCTGGCTGGCAAGGGCCAAAGGATCGCCCTCGTTCCAGCGGTACCGCGTGTTCGGTCGGACGAGTAAGACCTTGTCCTCCGTCCGCTTGAACTTGAAGACGTCGATCGGCCCGTCGGAGAGTGGTTCGCCCGCCTGACCGAGAAGCGCCGCAAAGCCAGTGTGCAAGGTCGGCTGGACGAAGAACAGCCGATCCAACTTGTCCTCCGGCAGTTCGAGCAGGATCTCGTCCTTCTTCGTGTAGATCGTGAACGCGCCTTCGTACTTCTTGGCGTCCTTGATCGCAGCCTCGTACTTCTCGACGTCCGGGTTCTTCTTAGGCTCCTCCTGCTTTTCGTCGTCTTGGGCGAGTGCGGGAAGGGCAAAAAGCAGGACGGCGAGGGCAAAAAGCGGACGTTTCAGCATGCTCAGGTCTCCGAGGGGGTCTCCCTTCAGTATGACGCTTCTTTATTACGGTTTTGAACCCGGTTTGGCTCCAAGAAGATCGAAGCCCCCGCAGTCGAACTGCAGGGGCCCGATGAATGAGTTTGAATGAGGCCTACGCCTCGCCCTTGGTCTTGTTGGCGTCCTCTTCGGCCGCCTCTTCCATGGCCTTGTTCAGGGCCCTCTTGCCTTGTGCCAGACCAGCCTGGAACTCACCAACGCCCTTGCCAACGCCCCGCATCAACTGAGGGATCTTGGCCCCGCCGAAGAAGAGCAGGATGACGAGCAGGATGATCAGCCACTCTGAGCCCGTCGGCAGTCCGATTGCGATGAGGTTCGTCATAGGTTCCTACCTCGATTATACGCCAGTTAGGACGTCGTCGGCTTCTCCTGGTTCGGGGTCCCACCCGGGTTTCCCTTGCCAGGCAGACCGTCTTCGGGCTTGATGTCGAAGTCGAAATCGGAGTTGCCTGATTCGAACATGTCCGATTCGCCCTCGATATGGAAGTCCATCCACTCCCGCTTCTCACCAAAGAACTTCAACGCTGGGTCGTCCGTGGGCCTGTCCTTCACCAGCCCGTAGGCGTTGTAGGCAGGCGAAAGGGTCTCAAATATAAGCACCGTCGTCTTGGGGTCGGTGAAGTCTGAGAGTTTCTTGCCCGAGACCTCGCTGTTAAAGGCGAACCCGGTCTTCGTGCCTCCCATCGAACACCCGAGCACCTCTCCCGGCTTTGCGACGTCCAACTTGAGCCAACTCGGCATGTCCTCGCTGGACATCTCTCCCATAGCCTTTTGGTACAGGCGCTCATAGTTCGCTCTGACGTCGTCCTGCCAAGTCTCCGCGTTAGGGAGGACACCGTCGTGCTCCTGGGCATACGCCAGTACTGCGTTCCGGGCCAGATCGCCGTTCATCGCACACGAGACCATGCTCATCCCCGTGTTCATCATGGCCTTGCACGAGAAGAACAGGGCCACCATCACCAGGATGCAGAAGGCGATGACGATCAACAGTAGCCACAGCCAGAGTTTGCTTCCGGACTGCTGGTTGGGCGGGTTGAAGGCAGGAGGGGTGGCTCCCATGTCGAACATTCTACTGAAACGAGGTTCGCTGGGATGCGATACTTGCCCAAATTGCCTGACTACCGATCACTGCCGAGCGTCGACCGCCTCGCGTCCCTAGATTCCCTGGCGCCGTTCTCCGAGCGCGTCCGCCGGACGGCCGCGCGCGGGGCTGTCGCCGAGGCGCGACGGGCGATCTCCCAAGGCAAGTCGATCGACGTCGAGGCCCGTGCCCTCGAGATCGCTGCGTCGCTGTGCGAGGCGTCCCTTAGGCCAGCCATCAACATGAGCGGCGTCGTGCTCCACACGGGCCTAGGCCGGGCGCGGCTCGCTCCGGCGGCCGTCGAACATGTGGCCACTGTCGCATCCTCCCACGCTTCGCTCGAGTTTGACGAGGTCAGCGGGGGGCGAGGCGAGCGGCAGGACCACGTCCGCCAGTTGCTTCAAGAACTGACCGGCGCGTCCGACGCGCTCGTGGTCAACAACTGCGCCGCTGCCGTGGTCCTCGCCCTCAACGCGATTGGCGCAGGCAGGGAAGTTGTCCTGAGTCGGGGACAGATGGTCGAGATCGGCGGGTCGTTCCGCCTGCCCGACATCGTAGCGCAGAGCGGCTGCAAACTCGTCGAGGTCGGGACGACCAACAAGACGCGGCTCGAGGACTATCGCAACGCGATCAGCGAGAACACGGCGGCAGTCCTGCGGTGCCACCCGAGCAACTTCAAGATCGTCGGCTTTCACGAAGAGCCCTCCGCCCAAGACCTGGCGAAGCTCTGCAAAGAGCGAAATGTCGTCCTGGTCGACGACGTGGGGAGCGGTTGCCTCGTTGACACTACAAAGTACGGCCTACCAAAGGAGCGAACGCTGCGAGAAGCGCTAGAGGACGGCGCGCAGGTCGTCACAGCGAGCGGGGACAAACTCCTCGGCGGCCCCCAGGCAGGCATCATCCTCGGCGATGTCGCCAAGATCAAGAAGCACCCGCTCGCTCGGGCGTTCCGCGTCGACAAACTCACCCTCGCCGCGCTCGAGGCCACTCTGCGACTTTACGTCGATGGCCGGCAAGACGAGGTCCCGGTTTGGCGCTATCTCGGAAGGTCGCTAGAAGACGTCAAGAAAATGGCGCAAGCGATCGCACAAGGGGCGAAGGGCGCCACGATCGAGGAAGGGCAAACGGAAATCGGCGGCGGCTCTTTGCCTGGCGCGTCCGTCCCGACCTATAGGGTCTCCGTCGAAGGCAACGCCGAAGACGTCGCTGCCGCCTTGCGGGCCAGGAAGACGCCTATCGTCGGCTACATCAACGAAGGCAAGTTCTGGCTCGACCCGAGGACGGTAGAGGACGACGAAGTGCAGACCGTGATCCAGGCCCTGCGGGAAACTTGAACAACCTCGAATCCAGAAACGACACCGTCCGCTCGCTCGTACGAGCGCTCGAAAGCCACGGGCCGGGCGAGGGCGCGCACGCCGACCGGGTCGCCGTCTATGCTGCGGCGACGGGCCACGAACTCGGACTAGAACTCGACGACCTCGTCGAACTGCGATGGGCCGCTGCCCTCCACGATGTCGGCAAGATTTCTGTCGATCCGGACCTTCTCAAAAAGTTCGGGCGGCTTACGGAATCGGAACTCGCCCAACTCCGTTCGCATGCGGAACTTGCGATGAGGGTGATCGAGGAGTTCGACTGGCTTAAGCCCGCCGTGCCCATGGTCCGCCACCACCACGAGCGCTTTGACGGCACGGGCTACCCCGACGGATTGGCAGGAGACTCGATCCCGCTCGGCGCGCGGATCATCGCCGTGGCAGAGACGTTCGACGTCCTCACGCAGCATACGCCCTGGCGTGAACCGATGGGTTGTGCCGAAGCCATCGAGGAAATCGACCGGTGCAGCGGCGACCAGTTTGACCCCGCGGTCGTCGAGGCTTTCAAGAAGGTCCAGCCGCTCATCCAGCCGATCGGGCAGGCGCCCTAGGGGCACGGCTTGGACCAAGATCGACAGATCGAGACGCGGTGTCCGTGCGGTAGCGACGAGGTCGTGTGGGTGCACTCCCACTACCAGTGCGCGAAGTGCGGACGGATCCTCCACTCGTGTTGCGAAGGAGAGCCTCAAGACGACTCTTAACCATGTTGTCCGATTGTAGTTAATCTGGCGCGCTTAACGATTGCATCAAGTCGAGGCGAGATCCTGGTTCCGCCGGCGGCCCTTGCTGGCAGGTGGAATGCACATGAAATCATTCAAGAGGGCGTTTACGCTCATCGAGTTGCTCGTCGTGATCGCGATCATTGCGATCCTTGCGGCGATCCTCTTCCCGGTCTTTGCGAAGGCGAAGACAGCGGCAAAGATCACCGCCACACTCTCCGGACTGAAGCAGATCGCCCTAGGTCTGCAGATGTACTCGGCCGACTTCGACGACATGGCGGTGCCGCACTATGGAACCGGCACGCCGACCGACCCGAACCAGTACCACAACACGAACACATGGGTCGGTCGGACGCAGCCGTATGTCAAGAACCGCGGCATCTTCTTCGACAAGGTCATCGGTGACCCGAGGGAAGACTCGACCCTGCCAGACGGCACACCAGTCTTCGTCGATCCGTTCTTTGGCGCAGGCTACGAGTACCGCTGGGAGTGGATCACCAACCTCAGCCTCAACATGGACGGTTACTCGTGGAAGTACAGCGGGACCGACTGCAACAACTGGGGAACTACCGCCAGCATCCGATCCCTGACTAGCGTCGACGACGTCGCCGCCCGCATGGCCGTTACGACGACACGCTACGCCAACCTGCCTTACTCGTGGATGTACTTCATGGGCGTTTACGCGAGTTGGCCCGACTCCACGAACTACGCCGGCGGTTGGGACTGGTACCAACTCGTCTTCGACTCCCGACAACAGTACGAAGGCCCTCGCTTTGTCGCAGCCTATGCCGACGGCCACGCAGGGAAGTACGGGATCGAGAAGTTTGCACCGTGGCCTTCCGTCGCGCCGAACTACGCCGCGTGGTGCGCGAAGATGAACAACGAAGAGCAGATGCGCGACTTCTGGGGGACGCGTTGGGGCGACTGATCCTCCTCGCACTTTCGGCCGCCGCAGCCATTGCGGCGGCCGGTTGCTCAGGCAGTGCTGCCGCGTCCCAGACCGCCCCAGCGCGCTCGGTGGAAGAGATCCAGAACGAGCGCGAGGTTCCCAAGCACATCCAAGAGCAGGGCAAAGTCGAGATGCGCTAGCCTAGCCATCCCCGCGAGGTCGACATCCTGAGCGGATCGAGGGAGCACGACCTCGCGGGTTCGCCCCGCATCCGAGCCCCCGAACCCCCGGACCTCCCTCGGTACACTCGCGCCAAGATGTCTTCCACCCTTGAAAAGTCCAGCGCGATCGATGCCCTGAAGGAGAGGCTTTACGACTACAACGCCCTCCAGAGCGCGGGCGCGATCTTTGATTGGGACCAGCAATGCTTCATGCCGCCTGGTGGGGCCGAGGCCCGGTCGCACCACACGTCGATCCTTGGGCGCATGGCGCACGAACTCCTGACCGCCGACGAGACAGCGAGACTGATCGAGAACGCTAAGAAGGAAGCGAAACCGGGCTCGGTCGAAGAAGCGCTCCTTCGCGTCACGCAGAGAAGTTACGACCTCGCCACAAAGATCCCGAGCAGCCTCGTCGCAGAGAAACTCCGCATCGCCGCAATCGCCCACGAGGAATGGGTGCACGCCAGAAAGAACAACGACTTCAAGTCCTTTGCACCGACGCTCGAGAAGATGTTTGAGATCTGCCGCCAAGAGGCGGAGCACCTCGGCTATAAGGATCACATTTACGACGCGCTTCTCGACCAATACGAAGAGGGCGCCACAAAGAAGGACGCAGAGGCCATGTTCGTCACAGTGCGAAAGCCACTCGTCGACCTCGTCAAGGACATCCAAGCCAACGGGCGCAAAACCGATAACGCGTTCCTGGATGGCGATTGGCCCGTCGAAAGGCAAAAAGAGTTCACAGAACTGATCGTCAAGGCCATCGGCTTCGACTTCAATCGAGGGCGCCAGGACACCGCACCGCACCCGTTCTGCAGCGGATGGTCGGTGAACGACATTCGCCTCACCACGCGCTTCCAACCGTTCCTGGGCTCAGCGATCTTCGGGTCGCTTCACGAGGCCGGTCATGGGATGTACGAGCAGGGTTCGCCCGTCGAATGGGACCGCACGCCGCTTGCGGGCGGAGTGTCGCTCGGAGTCCACGAGAGCCAGTCGCGGTTCTGGGAGAACATCGTCGGTAGGTCGCGCGAGTTCTGGGTGCGCTTCTATCCCGACCTGCAGAAGGCGTTCCCTGCGCTTGCGAGCGTAAGCCTCGACGACTTCCATCGTGCTGTCAACAAAGTCGAGCCGTCGCTCATCCGCGTCGAGGCCGACGAGGTCACTTACAACCTCCACATTCTCGTCCGATTCGAGCTCGAGTGCGCGCTCCTCGACGGTTCGCTCAAGGTCGCCGACCTGCCGGAGGCTTGGAACGCGAAGTACACGGACTACCTCGGCATCACGCCTCCCAACGATGCGAAAGGTTGCCTGCAGGACGTGCATTGGTCCGCTGGGCTTGTGGGCTACTTCCCAACGTACAGCATGGGCAACCTCCTCTCGTATCAGTTCCTCACTACGCTGGAAGGCGAGATCGGCGACCAGCGACCGTCTTGGGCGAAGGGCGAGTTTGAGCCGACGCTCAAGTGGCTCCAGGGCAAGATCTACTCGCAAGGCTCGCGTTACATGCCACGAGACCTTGTCCAGCAGGTCACGGGCAAACCCATGGGTGCCGAGGACTACCTCGCTGGAATCGCCACGAAGTACCGAGCAATCTACGAGATCTAGTCGATCAATAACCCCCACTTCTCGAGCGCAAGTGTCGAGGAATGGGGGTTAGGGTGTGGCACAAGCCTTTCCTCGGACGTCAGTGCGACCTAGAGTTACTGCAAGCCGCACCTCACCCCCCCAACCCCGAACCAACCCCGAACCTCCCCACATCCCTACCTCCTCGATTCCGAACAAATACCCACTTATCCCAAGGGCTTACTACCCAAACTACCTGCCAAAACGACAATCCATA
>CAZGXW010000006.1:0-65981 GCA_964529975.1 uncultured Fimbriimonadaceae bacterium | reverse complement strand
CGCCGTCTCCTCGTCGTACCGAGGATTATCCAGCGTGTCCCCCTCGAAGGAGTCGGGGGCTACCTGGTTTCCGTAGAACTGAGCGGCGTGGCGAGCGGGACGTTCATGTCCTCGGTTCGGCAGTGGGTGGACCCGGACGACTTCCAGAACGGGATGTGGAAGACGGTGGTCTTCGGGCTGATCGTGGCGATCGTGGCCTGCCAACAGGGGATGCGGACCAGCAAGGGCGCCGTGGGCGTCGGCGAGGCCACTACCCGCACGGTCGTGATCACTATGGTGCTCATTTACGTGGCCAACTACTTCATGACCGCCTGGCTGTTCCGGTAGGGCGACGGGGGCCACTGGGCCGAAAAATGGTCCACAATTGAACCTATGAGCCCCTTCGGACCCGTCCAACGAGCGATGCGCGCCTCCAGCCTCCTTGTCGCCTTGCTTGCGCTTGCCTTCGTGTCCGGATGTAGCGGGAACAAGAAGGCTGCCGCGGACGACCCACCGCGCCCGGAGACGGACGCCGAGCGGATGAGCCGCATTAAGGACCTGGCCGAGCGGACCACGAACGCAGTGCCCGAAGAGGTCTACGAGATCAGCGAGCCCGGGACGAAGGGCTGGAAGCCGAGCACGGAACGGTTGGGCGACCTCGGCACCAAGGTGGACAATAGGCTCGCGAACGCCCAGAACGTGATGGTCCGCGCCACGATCACTTTCGACGATCCGAGTTCCGGCAAGATGGTCTACCGCCCGGAGATCAAGATCTACAACGCAAGGACGTTCGACGTTCGGTACACCCTGCCCGAGGACAAAGGGGCGCAATCGTGGGTGAGGGCCGACGGGAGCAAGAGGGCTAAGAACATCGACGCCGCCTGGAAGTACCTCGACCCCTTCTCGAGCAAGGCGAAGCCGCTGAGCGAGAAGGACGTCGTTACGTTTGCGAAGAGGTTTCCCGAACTGATGTTCGCCCGGTATACGGAGAGCGTCGACGTCTGGGGCCCCCTCTTCGAGGCCTGGAGGCGCGGGGTCGGCGGATACAAGGCCACGATCGAAGAGCAGGAGTTCAAGATCGGTGGCAAGATGCGGCGCGTCTATCGCGTCGTCGCCGAGACCGAGATAGGGGACAAGTCGCAGATCGAGGTCGTGATCGACGCTGAGGCCCTGCGACCAACGAGCGTGAAGTCCCGAGGAAAGAACGAGGACGGCACGGATTACATGATGATGTGGTCGGGACAGTGGATGGTTGGCGGGAAACTCGACCCGGCCAGTTTCAAACTGCCTAAAGTGCTGCCCTCGGAGCCTGTCACGACGTAACTCGACGCCCTTTCGGGCGTATGAACAATTGGATAGTCAGGAGTAAGGATGCTCACCACAGCTTTCATCGCGCTTGCGATGGCGGCGCCGAGCCCGGCAGCCGTCACCGTCACCCAGTTCAAGTCGTTCAGCAACGTCATCGCGACCACGGTCGCGACCTCTCCGGTCGGAACCCAGTTCGCCGTCGCGTCGGAGGACAGGCGCATCCGGATCATTGACTCGAAGTCGATGAACACGACGTTCCAGTTGCTCGGCCACCCGATGACGATCTACGGGCTGGCTTTCAGCCAGGACGGCCGGTACTTGCTGAGCGGCGACGAGTCGGCGCGAATCTACTTGTGGGACACGCGCACAGGTAAGAAGGTGCGGGAGTACCCGCGCACGAAAGGGCACAAGCGCGGCATCCAGGCGCTGGCGTTCTCGCCCAAGGGCGACAAGTTTGCAAGCGTCGGACAGGACGACGTGATCAAGGTTTGGAACACATCGGGCGGCGACCCGATCAAGACGATCGAAGGAAAGGGGGCGAACTTCTTTGGTCTTTCGATCTTGCCGAGCGGCACTATTGCGACGGGGACGCTCTCTGAGGGGGCGCGGCTCTACTCGTCCAACTACGAACTAGCGGCGAAACTCAAAGTCCCGCAAGGCGCGAACGACTTTGCGGTCAACAAGGCCGGGTCGATCGGACTGACCGCCGGACGAGACGGCTCGGTGACGATGTGGGACCTCGGCAAGCGTGCCAAGATCGCCTCGATGCCGGGCCACTCGGACTGGGTGTTGGGCGTCGCGATCTCGCCGAACGGCAAGGTCGGCGCGAGCAGTTCGTCCGACTCGAGCGTAGTGCTGTGGGACTTGAAGTCTTACAGGAAGATCACGACGATCACGGGCCGAGCGTATGTGGACTCGCTCGTGGCCTTTACGGCTGATGGGAAGTACCTCCTGACCACCGACGCCGCGAACGCGCTGCAGGTGTACCAGGTCAACCCGCCGCAGAAGTGACGCGCTAGCGGTCAGCCCAAGCGTCGCGGAGGAGGTCGAAGGTCGCCACGGCCTTGCCGCCCGACTCCTCGCCGAAGAGCAAGTAAACGCGTCCCGCGTGTTCTACGGCCGCTCCCCGGTGCCGCGTGACGTCGAACGCCTTGCTCTCCGCCCATTCGCCCGTCGACGGGTCGAAGGTGAGCGGGTGCATGGCCCCGCCACGATTGCCAAAGACGACCATCGCGTTGTTCGCCGTCACCGACTGTGAAAACCCGCGCGGGCTCGGCAGGTCCTTGGCTTTCGCCCAGCCCTTGCCGCTTTGCCACGTCTCGACGCTGCGCGACATTTCGTCACCGGAATATCCGCCCGCGACGACCAGCACATCTTTGACGAACTCAGAGACATGGCCGTGTCGCGGGGTTGTGAGCGGCTCGACACGGCCCCAAGTCTTGTTGACTGTGTCGTACATCTCGACGCGCGCGCTGTTGTTTCCGTCCGCATCGATGCCGCCGATGATGGCGACCTTGCCCGCAACGATCGCGCCTGAGGCGCGGCTCCGCGCCGTAGGCACAGGAGCCAGCCTCGTGAAGATGTCCTTAGCCGGATCGTACATCCAGGCGTGGTTGCACGCGGAACCGTCGGCGTGCAGCCCGCCCATCACGTAGATCTTTCCGGCGTAAGTCTCGACGACAGGGAACGCGATCGGCTCCATGAGCAAGGCCTTGTTCGACCACTTCTTGCCGAGGGTGTCGAACGCAAGGACGTCGCGGGCGAACGAACCGTCGCGCTCGAGCGCGCCACCGATCACATAGGCGGTCGCACCGACTTTGGCCGCGCCGACACCAGACCGGGCGGCCGGTTCGGACTGGGTTCCGAGCACGATAACTAGGGCAAGTGCGGTCATGGGCCTCGTAACCCTACGACGGCTGGGGGCGTAGCAGAGTTACAATGGCCGAGACCAAGAAGCCCAAAGCGGGTTCGACCACGAAGAAGGCGAGCGCGTCGAGCAAGAAACAGGAGGCGCCAAAGGCGCAGCCGAAGACCGAGGAGCGTACGGTCAAATCGGAGAACCTGCTCGACGAGGTCAAGCGACTGATTAAAGAGGGGAACGTCCAGCGGATCATCGTGAAAAACAAGGAGGGGAGAGAGCTGCTCAACCTGCCAGTCGCCGTTGGCATCTTTGCACTCGTGTTCGCGCCTTTCGCGGCCGTGATCGCGACGATCGTCGGGCTGGCGAACGAGTTTACGCTCGTGATCGAACGAAGGGCGTAGCCGGCTCGATCTTCAAAAAAGAAACAGCGCGGTCGATGACCGCGCCGTGATGAGAATTCTGGGGAGCGAGGGGGTGGCCCGGGGTTTGACCCCCGGGCCGTCTTTTCGCTTGTACCAGGTCTCTAAGTTTTGGGTTACCGCAGGAGCGAGAGCACGGCCTGGGGCGCAGCGTTGGCCTGCGCGAGGACCGAGAGACCACTCTGCTGGAGGATCTGGAGCTTGGTGAACATCGTCATCTCGTCGGCAATGTCGGTGTCGCGGATCTGCGACTCGGTCGCCGAGAGGTTCTCCTTGGTGACACCCAGCGAGCGAATGTTCGACTCGAGGATGTTGCGCATGAACGAGCCGATCTCGCCGCGCTTGAGGTTGAGTCCGTCGATCGCGTCGTCGATCGCCGTGATCGCAGCCGTTGCACCGGCAGCGGTCGTGACGTCGAGGCCTGCGAAGCCCAGCGCCGATGCGCTGAAGTTCGGGATCGACAGCAGTGTGATCTGGTTCGCGTTACCGCCGATCTGGAACTGTGCGGTTCCAACTGTCACCTGTGCCGCAGCGGTGTGGGTCGTGACCGTGTTGCCCGCCTCTGTCAGTACGATGCGGTTGCCCTTGCTGTCCGAGAGCGTGAGGCCGTCCGCGCCGTTGAACCCGGCGGTGAACGTGACCGGCGTCAGCGCACCGACGGTGACGTCGGCGACCGCGTTCACGCCAGCCGCGCTGACGGTGCCCGCAGCAGCCTGGATCACGCCGCTCGCGTCCACAAGGTTGATCTTGTAGTTCGCGCCGTACGACGTCTGTCGAAGCACGATCTGGCCGTTGCCCCCGCCGAAGATCGCTTCCGCGACCACGCCGGTTTGGCCGGACATCTCGTTGATCTTCTGGACGACTGCGCCGAACGTGTCGGTGGCAGTGACGTTGAACGCGAGGCCGTTGATGCTGAACGAGCCGGCAGCGCCAACTGCAGTTGCGACGTAGGTCGCGAGGTCCGCAGCCGCCGTGGTGCGAGTGCCAGTGTGAGTGGCCTTCGTCGCGGCAGTCGTGACCTGGATGTCGACGGCGCCGTCGGCAGACAGGGTCTGGTTTCCGATCTCGCCGCTCATCGTCATCGACTTGACGTTGACCGAGTCGACGATGACGGCGTTGACGCCGGCCGAGCCGTCAAGGATCTTCTTGCGGCCGAACTGCGTCTGCTGTGCGATGCGGTCGATGGACCGCGTAATGAGGTCGATCTGCGTCTGGTTTGCCTGCAACTGCGACGTGCTGAGCGTGCCGGTGTTGGCCGAGAGGACGGCGAGCGAGCGGGACTCGCGCATCAGTCGCGAGATCTCGTCGAGCGCGCCTTCAGCGGTCTTGGCATAGTTCAGGGCGTCTTGGCTGTTCTTGATGGCCTGCTCCACGCCGCTGATCTGTGCGCGGAAGTTTTCAGACGCGATGAGGCCGGCCGGGTCGTCGGCGGCGGTGTTGATGCGGAGGCCCGTCGAGAGCCTGTTGATCGAACCGGCGAACTGCATGCCCGTGGTGTTGAGGTTCCGCAGGGCGTTCATCGCCGAGACGTTTGTGTTTACGCGAAAAGACATTCTTGTTTCCTCCGTGAAGCCCGCTCTTTCGCCCATCCTTGGGCTAGCCCCCTCTCAGGGGCAGAGCGTGCCTTACGCGTGTCTCATTCCCTGTCAGATGTACTGGGATACCAGGTATTTTTACCAGTATTCAGCAAATGTACCGGGATTGGGGCAGAGCCAGTATTTGTGCGTGTGGACCAGGGGTTCGGAGGCACGGTGGTTCGGAGGTTCGGCGGGAGGTCTCGTCCAGACGACCGAACTACCGGACGTCCGAACTAAACTGACCACATGTCCCTAGTCGGGCGGGTCGGGCGGAAGAGGCCGAGGGCGCGGATTGCGACGGTCGTGCTCTACGGGCTTCTTTCCGTGGGCGCATTGACGACCCTGTTCCCGTTCTTCTCGATGGTCTCGATGGGGATGAAGGGGCCGACCGACCAGAACGATGGAAAGTTGGTGCCTGCGTTCTGGACCGACCGCGCTGCGCTGGAGGAGAAGTACCTCCTCGAGAAGTACGCAGGCGACCTTTCGATGGTGAAGTCGTACTCAGTGGGTGCGGAGGCGACACCGGTCGATCTGACGACCTACGAGACGTTCCTGATGTCCTTGCCGCCCGATCAGTGGGTGGCAGGGTTCCGCAATCCGCCGAACAACGTCACAGGGCGTCTGCAGATGCGCTACCAAGCGTGGCTGCGCGAGAAGTTCGACGGCGACATTTCCGCGCTCAACCAAGCGTACAGCGAGATCAACCAGGCGTTCCAGACCGTGGTTCCGCCGAACGAACTGATGTTCCGTCCCGAATGGAAACCGAAGGAGGGGCAAAAGTGGGACGACTGGCTGGAGTTCAAGAAGACACTGCCGGGTGAGTTTAGGGTTCCCATCACGCTCCAACGGCTGTGGCAAGAATGGCTGCGTTCCAAGTTCGAAGGAAACATCGAGCACGTGCCTTCACAGGTGCGCGGAGGTGCAAAGACGTTCGAGGAGATTGCGTTCGAGGGCTTTCGGCCTGAGTACGAAAGCCTGTTCAATGAGTTTGCCTTGCGCGGCGTCCCCCGCTGGATGTCCGATCCACACTCCGACAACATTACGACGCTCGGCTCACTGCAAGACCTCCCGGTCCGAGCCTACGACCTCGCCGTGCTCCACACCAACGAGCCGCAGATCAAGCGCGAAATGTCGACACGCAACTACCGCTATGTGCTCGACTACGTTGCGATCAACGGCCAGGCGCTTCGCAATACGGTGATCTTCTGCTTCCTCGCCGTGCTTCTGCAACTCACGGTGAACCCGCTGGCGGCATACGCGCTCGCGCGCTTCCCGATGAAGGCGACGGCGCGGATCCTCGTGTTCTTGCTCGCGACGATGGCGTTCCCGGCCGAGGTTGCGATGATCCCGTCTTTCCTCTTGCTCAAGAAACTCGGGCTGCTGAACACGTTCGCCGCGCTCGTCTTGCCGACAGCGGCGAACGGGTACATGATCTTTCTCCTCAAGGGGTTTTTCGAGTCTCTGCCGAAGGAGGTCTTCGAGAGCGGCCAGATCGACGGTGCGAGCGAGTGGCGCATGATGTTCCGCTTGGCGTTCCCGCTCAGCAAGCCGGTGATGGGCTACTTGGGCCTGCTCGCCTTCATGGGCGCGTACGGGGCGTTCCTCTACGCGTTCCTCGTGGCACAAGATCGCTCGGTGTGGACGCTGATGGTGTTCATTTACCAGTTGCAGCAGATCGCGCCGAAGTCGGTGATGATGGCGGCGGTGACGCTCGCCGCCGTGCCGACGATCATCGTGTTCCTGCTCGCCCAGCGCGTAATCATGCGCGGCATCGTGCTGCCGGGGGAGAGGTGACATGTCTGAAAGCGACCGCCCCATGCACCAAGGTCCTCAGAATGTCGAGCCGCCCCCTGTAGTTAGAGACGTCTCAAAGTCTCAGGCTTGGTTCGATCTCACACTCGTCATGTTAGTGCTGGTGATTCCTGCATTGAACTTTCTGATCTACGACATGCAAGCCTATAGGACGATGTCGAACTTTGGATCCGACATGCTAGGCTTGACGACTCAATCGGTCGCCGTCGTCGCTGTTTGTGCGTATATCGTGAGGCACAGTGGACTAGGTTGGGAGTGGCACGGTTTCGTCAAACTGCGCCCCTTGCGCGACTTGCTGCTTGGCGCTGGGATTGTGGCGTTCTCATATGCCTCTTGGTTCGTCGTCAGCGGTTTCTTCTATGCGGTAGCTGGCCACCCGCCAGATGTAGAGGACTCGGAGGCCTATGCGTTTCCCACGTTCGAGGGTGGTTGGCACTGGCCGCTCATGTTGTTGGGATACTTGGCCAACTCGATGTCCGAAGAGGGGGCTATTCGCGTGATAGCGACGACTCGCCTATCTACAATCACAAAGAGCCCGTTGGTAGGTGCCCTCGTGGCAAACCTATTGTTCGCCACTTATCACTTCTACCAAGGATGGCTCGCGGCGATCGGGGTCTTTATCCTTGGATTGTTCCTTTCGCTGATCTTCGCACTGACTAGGTCGATCTGGCCGCTCGTTATCGGGCACACGCTCGCTAACGTCTCAGTTACGTTAGCGTACTGATCCCTAGTGTCCGCTCAGGATGTTAGGCACGAACCGAGGCCCGTTGTAGACCCAGCCCGTGTAGACCTGCACGAGGTCTGCGCCGAGGGCGAACTTGCCCTTAGCGTCTTCAGGCGACATGATGCCTCCGACTCCGATGAACGCCAACTTGTCGCCTGCAATCTCTTTGGCGAATCGGAGCGCTTCGTCGGCTAAGTCTCGAAGTGGCGCGCCCGAAAGCCCGCCCTCGATGCCGGGGTCGCTGGGCAGCATCGCGCGCGAAACAGTCGTGTTCGTGCAGACCATGCCCGCAAGTCCGAGTTCTATCGCGACTGTCACTGCGTCCTCGATCGCGCCCAGGGTGAGGTCAGGCGCGATCTTTACGAGCAGGGGGACATTCGAGTCGATCTCCTTTAGACCGGAGAGGATGCGCCGGAGTGAGTCCTTGTCTTGCAGCTCCCGCAGCCCCGGCGTGTTGGGCGACGACACGTTGACGACCACGTAGTCGGCGTATCCCTTGAGCAGGCGGAACGAGTAGGCATAGTCGGTGTGCGCCACTTCGAGGGTGGTGACCTTCGACTTTCCGATGTTCACCCCGACTGGGATTCCCGCGTTTTTGCCCTCTAATCGACGCGCTACGGCGTCTGCGCCCTCGTTGTTGAAGCCCAAGCGGTTGACGACGGCGCGGTGGGCAGGGAGGCGAAACATGCGCGGTCTAGGGTTGCCCGGCTGCGCGTGCCGGGTCACCGTTCCGACCTCCACAAAGCCGAACCCGAGGTTCTTCCATTGCTCGATCGCGACGGCGTTCTTGTCGAAGCCGGCGGCCAAGCCAACCGGGTTGGGGAACCTGACGCCGAACACGGTTCGCGCCAGCGCTCGGTCGGGAGCCTTCGCCCTTGCCAGCCCTTTGGACACCGCCCAAAGCCCGAGGTTGTGGGCTTTCTCGGGGTCTAGGAGGAAGAGCGCGGGGCGGATCAAGCCCTCGTAGAGCGGCATCTCGCAGGATTATGGACCCTAGAAATCAGACGCCCCCTGCCTAGCGGCAGGGGGCGAACCTGGTTGAAGAATGCCCTAGTTCAGGCGTTCTTGCGTCGTCGTCGCGCCACGAGCGCGGCAGCACCGAGGCCGAGGGCGACCATGGTGGCCGGCTCAGGGACGGGCTGGCCCGAGATCACGAAGTTCATGTCATGTGGGGTCGTGAACACACCAGGAACAGGAGCAGGCGTCCAGTTCGCCGGCCATGACGTGTCCTGCCCTGCCGCAGTGTTCGGGCCCCTTCGAATGTGCGCCGAGAGCCCTTGAATCGGTGTCGTCGGGTCGCTGGTGAGCCAGAACCAGTTGTGGTTCACGAACGGCTGGACGTGCACAAAGTAGTTGCCCGGCGCGAGGTTGATCGCGTTGAAGTTCATTGTGATGATCCTCTCCGTGCGACCGAAGTACGTTCCTGGACCGTTGGCTACACCGGCCGACAGGCCCGTCGCTGTCGCGACGAGAGAGCCGACTCCAGTGCCAGTGTTGTTGTAGAACTCCACTACGCCACCAGTCACGGCGTTTGCATCGCCGTTGGTGAACTGCACCCAACTGGAACGCACCTGATTGATAGACCAACCCGGGCCCGCAGTTACAGTAAACGTGTCCGCAATGTCGCGGTCAAGAAGCCCGGCTCCGAGGTTGCCAGAGAAGCCGCTCCAGCCGTCGGCGCCAGTCGCGCCAGGAGTATGCGGAGCCTGCGTGTATAGGTCGATCGTAAAGCCGAGGCTAGCAATCGACACGAGTGACAAGATAGCAACGAGTCGCTTCATGTTCTTCCTCTCCAAAGTTCTGAGACTCTTGTTGCGACATCCGGCACTGACGTCCGAGCCCCGAGACAGAACCAGGTTAGCACCATTCTGCGAACCTGTCAACGTTGCCGTGTGAACCTGTCATTAATGACAGGCATCTCTACACTTGAAAACGGATGGTGAGATAGGCCCGGAAATCGGCCCGCGAGGGCGGTTTTCGACCCCCTCGGAAGGGTACAATTTGAACCAGAACGAGGGTGCTTTAGGGCTCTCGGTCAGACGTGAACCATGGCGGGTACAAAGAAGGCTCCAGAGAAGGACGTTAAGGGCGAGAAAACGTCAGAAAAAGCGGCCGTAGAATCGATCAACAAAAAGGTCGAGAAAAGTTATACGGCCGAGGACATCCAAGTCCTTGAGGGCCTTGAGGCCGTCCGAAAACGCCCGGGCATGTACGTCGGCGACAACGGGAAGAAGGGCCTGCACCAGATGTTCCGGGAGGTCCTCGACAACTCGGTGGACGAGGCGCTCGCCGGCCACTGCGACCGCATCACGGTCGTGATGTACAAAGACGGATCGATCAGCGTCGAGGACAACGGTCGCGGCATCCCTGTAGGGATCATGAAGAAGGAGAAGGCCTCGGCGCTCGAGGTCATCATGACCAAGTTGCACGCCGGCGGCAAGTTCGGCGGCGGCGGATACAAGGTCTCGGGCGGCCTGCACGGCGTCGGCGTGTCTTGTACCAACGCGCTCTCGGAATGGCTGACAGCCACGGTCCAGCGCGAAGGAGGGATCTTCGAGCAGACCTACAAGAGGGGCAAGCCCACCGGCCCCGTGAAGCAGATAGGGAAGAGCAATGCCACAGGTACCAAGGTGCGCTGGAAGCCAGACGCGACTGTCCTTACGACGGTCGAGATGGATCGGCACTTGGTCAAATACCGGCTCAAGGAGATCGCCTATCTCAACGCAGGCCTGACCATCCATTTTGAGGACGAGAACGACAGCGATCAGAACGAGACCTTCCTGTTCAAGCAGGGAATCGTGCAACTCGTCGAGGACATGAACGAGTCCGAGGACCCGCTGCACAAGCCGATCTACTTCCACCGCGTGCGCGAAGACATGGAGATCGAGATCGCCATGCAGTACAACAAGGGCTACCACACGAACGTCCTGGCGTACTCGAACAACATCCACCAGCCGGACGGCGGCACGCACGTCTCTGGGTTTGGGCAGGCGCTCACTCGCGTGATCAACCAGTACGCGCGCAAGATGAACCTGCTGAAGGAGAAGGACAAGAACTTCACCTCGGACGACGTCGCCGAGGGGCTGACCGCGGTCATCGCGCTGAAACTGGAGAACCCAAGTTACAACTCGCAGGACAAGGTCAAACTCGTGACCCCCGAAGTGCAGGGCGCGACCAACTCACTGGTCGGCGACGGTCTGATGGAGTTCCTTGAAGAGCATCCCTCGATCGCCAAGGGCATCATCGACAAGGCCTCTATCGCCCAGCGTGCCAGGGAAGAGGCGCGCAAGGCCGCCGAGGCCGTGAAGCGGTCGAGCGCCATGGACTCGTTCGGGCTTCCGGGCAAACTGACCGACTGCGTGAGCAAGAACGCGGCCGACTGTGAGATCTTCTTGGTCGAGGGCGACTCGGCGGGCGGATCGGCCAAACAGGCTCGAGACCGTATGACGCAGGCGGTGCTCCCGCTGCGCGGCAAGATCCTCAATGTCGAGCGGGCGAGGCTGGACAAGGCGCTCGACAACGAGGAGATCAAAAGCCTGATCGCAGCCCTCGGTGTGGGAATCAACGTCGACACGGGCCGGGGCGGGCTGGACGAAGAAGAGCCGAGCGAGAACGGTGCGAAGAACGGGAAGTCGCAGCACTTCGACATCGACAAACTGCGCTACCACAAGATCATCATCATGACGGACGCGGACGTCGACGGCGAACACATCCGGACGCTGTTGCTGACGTTCTTCTACCGCTACATGAAGCCGCTCATCGAGCACGGCCACATCTATCTGGCGCAGCCGCCGCTTTTCGTGATCAAGGCCGGCACAAACGAGCGCTACTACGCGGCCACAGAGTCGGAGCGAGACGAGATCATCGCCAACCTGAAGCGCAAGAAGTTCCAAGTCTTGCGGTTCAAAGGACTGGGCGAGATGATGGCGGACGAACTCGAGGAAACGACCATGAACCCGGAAGCCCGGCGTCTGGTCAAAGTGAACCTAGACCCGCAGTTCGAGCACGAGATCGAGATGATGTTCAGCCGGCTGATGGGAGACAAGGTCGAACCCAGGCGGATGTTCATCGAAAAGCACGCCAAAGAAGTGACAAACGTCGACTGGCACTATTGAGCCGGTAACTTTGCTGGCCCGGCATTAAATTGGTGTCGCAAGGGCCAGGAACATGCGCTAACATGGAGTCGTCCAACGCGATTGGGCCGGTCTTTCGGCGCTCCGTTGGTCCGGTGCGTCGCAGCCCGCTGTGCTTGGAGTAGAAATGACCAAAAAGTTTGTCGCCGTATTGGCCACTTTGGCCCTCGGGAGCCTGGGTTTCAGCCAGGTCGTCCTGAACCAGATCCCTGGATCCCAGGCGGGCTCCGATCTGATGTACTCGTCGCAGGACGAACCTTCGAACTCGGCAATGGACACGGCCGTGTTGGAGAACTTCACGGTCACCGCTGGCCAGACCCAGATCACTCAGGTCGAGGTCGTGATGGCCGGCTTTTCGGGCTTCACGCAGTTCTCGCAGTGGACGAACGTGACTTCGTTTCGAGTCGAGTTCTACACAAACAACTCGGGAACGAGCCTGACCGGCAACGCGGGCTCGCAATCGGTCCCCGCCGGCTCGGCGACGATCACGAACCTCAACTGGTCGGGTTTTCCCCATAACGGCACAGCGGCCCACATCACCCTCCCGGTCAACGTGACCTTGCCAGGCGCTGGCACCTACTATGTGGCGGTCATCGCCGTCATGGACATGGGTGGGCAGGTGCTCCAAGTCGGCGTCGCCAACAACCTGAGCGGCAGCGGCGGCAACAACGCCACGCTGATCAATCCCGGTGGCGGATATGGCTTTGGCAACTCGATGAACTTGGGCACGGACGCGGCCTACAAGGTCACGGCCGGATCGTCGGCTCCTGTCATCGTCAATCCGACCTCGTACACGGTGATCGAGGGCTCTGAGCCCGTCCACAATCTCGCAGCCTTGCTCCTGAGCGACGACGTGCGCCTGGAAGTCAGGTCGAACACGATCAACTCGAACACTTCGATCTTGGAGTACGTGACCACGGCCCCCGCGATGACGGTCAACAGAGTGAGTTTCATCTTGGAGTGCCATGCGAACGACCCGGCGCGCCAGAGGAACATCGACCTATGGAACTACACGACGAGCCAGTGGGAGACCGTCAGCACGACGATCGGCACGACCTCGGACTCGACGATCAAGGTCGACATCACGACCAACCCCGGTAGGTTCATCCACGGGACGACGCGTGAGATGCGGGCTCGGACCCGCCTGATCTCGGCGGTCGTTCCACGGACCTGGCCACGCGTCGTGGACTTCATGGATCGCACGGTCTGGGAACTCGCTCCCTAGCCCAGCACGAGCCTAACGACTGCGGCCCGACCCCTGACTGGGGGTCGGGCCGCCCGATTTTGGGGCACCGAACCCCCCGGTCCCCTAAGGCGTAGAACCAAAGAGCACCGCCGGGCGACTAACAAGTGGCACGCGTTGTGCCGCACAGAAGCCTGGCCTAGGCGCAGTCTTGGCCCAGGGCACTGGCAGATATGCCGAGGGAACACGAGCACGAGGAAGGCCTCCCGAGCTATCTCGGGAAGCTGACGAAGGCGCCCCTCCTCACTGCAGAGGAGGAGATCGTCCTCACTTGCGCCGCCCAAAGAGGCGACGTGAAGGCTCGCGAACGCCTGATCGAGTCGAACATGCGGCTCGTCATCAACATCGCCAAGAACTACCGGAACAAGGCGATCCCGCTCGAAGACCTGATCCAGGACGGTGCGATCGGCCTGATGCACGCCGTGGAGCGGTTCAACCCGGCCCTTGGTTACCGGTTCTCGACTTACGCCACACACTGGATCCGGCAGTCCATTGGTCGTGCGATCGACAACAAGGCGAAGGCGATCAGACTGCCCGCTCACGTTTCGCACACGATCCGGAAGATCGAGAAGGCTAAGGCGGACTTGTTGCGAAAGAGCGGAAAGGAGCCTTCTGCAGAGCAGATCGCGCGAGAGCTTGGGATCAGTGCAAAGAAACTGGAGGCCTTCGTCCAAGCGTCCCAAGAGTTGCTCAGCCTCGACATGACGGTCGGCGAGAACGACTCGACCGTGCTCGGGAGCCTGATCAAGGACGAGAGCGCCCGCGATCCCGAGTCCGCAGCCATCGACGCCGAGGCCATCGACGAGATCTACGCCGTGATAAGGCAACTTTCCGACCGCGAGCAGCGCGTGATGATGTACAGGCTGCGCCTGGCGGAGCCCAAGAACGGGCAGTGCTTCCGCGAGGAGCTTTCAGAGGAGTTCCAGATCAGCAAGGAGCGCGTGAAGCAGATCGAGGTGCAAGCGATCAAGAAGCTTCGCCAGATCGCCCACCGGCGCAGGTTGCGCGAACTCCTGAGTTAGCGCCTGCAGCATAATGGGCGAAGCCTTGACCGAGCTTATTGCCCTCTTCGACATCCGCCAGTCGATGGCCGACCTCATCCAGAACTACGGCGTCTGGACATACGCGATCCTGTTCGCGGTTATCTTTGCCGAGACGGGCCTCGTGGTCGCGCCGTTCTTGCCGGGAGACTCCCTGCTGTTTACAGCGGGCTTGTTCGCCCATCCAGAGATGGGGGCGTTCAACATTTTCTTGCTCATGGGCCTCCTTATGGCGGCGTCGTTCCTTGGTGACAACGTCAACTTCTGGGTCGGCAGGGCGATCGGTCGCCGGGCGTTCAAGAACGAGAAGTCGAAGATCTTCAAGCCGCAGTACCTGGTCAAGACGCGGGAGTTCTTCGACAAGCACGGCACCAAGACCATCGTGATTGGGCGCTTCGTCCCCATCGTGCGCACCTACGCCCCGTTCGTGGCTGGAATGGACGCGATGGAGTACCGCAAGTTCGTCGCTGCTAGCGCACTCGGCGCGGTGACGTGGGTCTCGGTCTGCGTCCTTGCGGGCTACTTCTTCGGACGGATCCCCTGGGTTGAAAGGAACTTCGAGGCCGTGATCATCGGGGTCATCCTGCTCTCGGTCAGCGGCATCCTAGTCGAGTGGGCAAAGTCCCGGATCAAGAAGCGCAAGGAACGCCAAGAAGCCCAATCCTGATAAACTCCCCGACCGTGGCGACCAAGCCCGTGGACAAGTTCATGGAGATCAACCAGATCATGGAGGTGCTGCCTCACCGATTCCCCATGCTGCTGGTGGACCGGATCCTCGAAGTGAGCGAGAACCACTGTCGGGGCATCAAGAACGTCTCGATCAACGAGGCCTTCTTTCAGGGCCACTATCCCGGCAGACCGATCATGCCCGGGGTGCTGATCCTAGAAGCGATGGCCCAGACCGGGGCGGTCATCTTGCTCGCCCAGCCGGCTTACAAAGGCATGGTGCCGGTGATCGGCGGTATCGACGAAGTGAAGTACAAGCGACAGGTCGTCCCTGGCGACCAACTCGTCATGGACGTCGAACTTCTTTGGATGCGCCAAGGCGTCGGAAGGATCAAAGCGACCGCGACCGTAGAAGGAGACCTCGCGGCGCAGATGGAGTTGACCTTCAAACTCCTTCCGGGAGCATAGATTGGCGAAAGTCCACAAGACAGCCGTCGTCGAGCGCAAGGCCGATGTGGCCAGTGACGTGGTCGTCGGGCCCTTCTGTTACGTCGAGACGGGCGTCGTGCTCGGCCCGGGTTGCGTGTTGGACTCGCACGTCACCATCAAGACGGGGACGACGGCAGGCTCTCGAAACTACTTTGGACAAGGAGCGATCATCGGCGGCGACCCTCAGGACCGCAAGTGGCACGGCGAGCCCACGTTCTTGAAGATCGGGGACGACAACCATTTCCGGGAGTACGTGACGATCCACCGTGCGAACAACGAGGGTGGCGCGACGACGGTCGGCGACAGGAACTTCTTAATGGCGTTCACGCACCTTGGGCACAACTGCCACGTGATGAACGACGTGACGATGGCCAACGGCGTGGGCGTGAGCGGGCACTGCACGATCGAGGACTTCGCCAACATCGGCGGCATGGTGGGGATCCACCAGTTCGTGCGCGTCGGTCGGCTCGCGATGATCGCGGGTATGAGCGGGATCGTGAAGGACGTGCCGCCGTTCTGCTTGGTAGAGGGGCGCGGCGAGCAGACCGTCCATGACATCAATGCCATCGGCCTGCGCCGCATGGGCATTACGCAGTCCTCGCGGCTCGCCCTGCACAAGGCGGTGAAACTCCTCTTCAAATCGCAGTTGGGGCTCTCGCGCGCGATGGAGATCGTGCGGCGCGAGGTCCCCTCGACGCCCGAGGTCGAAGAACTGCTCGCGTTCATGGAGCGCGTGTTCGGCGGCAAGAACGGCCGCGGCGACCAGAGATGAGGGTGTTCTTCAGCGCAGGCGAGGCCTCCGGCGACGCCTATGCCGCTGAGCTGCTGAGGAGGCTGCAGCCAGAAGCATTCAGTTACTTTCGACAGAAACTCGCGGAACTGAGGCACGACGAGTCTATCGACTCGGAGGAGAAACTCTATGAGTTCTTGCGGCGAGAGTCGCTCGTCGTCGACTCGCTCGACCTCGTCGAACTGGCTATGGCCGTCGAGGAAGACTTGAAGATCTCTGTTCCGACAGACAAGACGGCTCGCGAAGTGCTCGACTTCATTTCGAACCGGTTGTCCCAGGAGTCGTTCCAGTCAGACATTTCGTTCCAGGCCGTCGGAGGTCGTCGCCTTCGTGACGCAGGCGCGCGCATCGTCGCCGACTCGTCGCACTGGGGCGCCGTGGGCATCGTCGAATCGGTGAAGGTCTCGCCCCGAGTGATCAGCGGCTACCTCAAAGCCAAGCGAGAACTCGGCCGAGGACGCCCGGGCCTGTTCATCCCGATCGACTTCGGGTTCATCAACGTCAAACTCGCGCGGCATGCCAAGAGCAAGGGCTGGAAAGTGCTCTACTTCATCCCTCCCGGGTCATGGCGCAAGACCAAGCAGGGCGGCGACTTGCCTGCCGTCACAGACGCGATCGTGACGCCGTTTCCGTGGAGCGCGGAGATGCTCAACGAAATGGGCGCGAACGCTCACTATTTCGGGCACCCGCTCAAAGAGATGGTCGCGCAAGTCCCTGACCCGCCAAAGCGAGAAGGCGTCGCCGTGCTCCCCGGCAGCCGCAAGCACGAGATCGAGAGCAACGTCCCTGTGATCGCGACGGCGATCAAGGACCACGCCGGCCCCGTGACGATCGCCCTTGCCGCAAACGCCGACGAAGCGTCGCTGCGGCGCGAGTGGGCGAAGTGGTCCGACCACGAGCCGCAAATCGTCCACCGTGCCGCCGAGGCCCTCAAAGCGAGCAGGTGCGCGATCGTCTGCAGCGGCACCGCGACTCTGGAGGCCGCGCTGTGCGGATGCCCGTGCGTGGTCATGTACCGCGGCAATTGGGTGATGGAGATCGAGTTTCGCATCCGCAAGCCCAAGTTCGACTACATCTCGCTCCCCAACATCCTGCTCGACAGGCCCCTGCTCAAGGAGTACCTCCGGCACGAGGCGAACCCCATGGCGGTTCGGACGGAACTCGAAGCCCTTGACGCCGAAGGGGCGAGACGGTCAGAAGTCCTCCAGGCCTTTCGCGAACTCGAGGACTCCCTAGGCGAACCCCACTGTCTCGATCGCTCGGTCGACCTGGCTCGGACGATGCTGGGAGCCTGAGTTCCTGGTTCAAATTCGCCTTTCTGGGACTTGGTCCCAAGCCTGGGAACTGCCCTGCCCGCCGGCTGGTTGTAGATGTTGCAAGCAACGAGCAGTGTGAGTGACAAACCTCCAACGGCCGGGCCGCCAAGCGCGACCCGGCTCTTTCTTTTGGCCGTGCCGGAAAAGAAAAACGCCGGGTCAGCGGAGAGGCTGCTGGCCCGGCGAACTTGTTTGCGTTTGCGTTCCCGCCATACGGCGGTTTGGAGATACAAGTTAGATCTTCGGTTGGTCTGCCCTCGGACTTGAGCCTGGTCCCGCGACCATCGGGGGTCCATAATCCCGCATGGCTATCGGTTGGCACAGCGAGCGCGTGCGTCTGGTGCCCCTCGACATGGAGCGGCACTTCGAGAACTGTTACCGCTGGATCAACGACCCCGAGGTGAACGAGTGGCTAGCGGTCGGCGACGAGCCAATGGCGCGGCTCGCTGAGAAGGAGTGGTTCGAGAGCGTCCAGCGCGGGCGCGACAACGACATCACGTTCGCGATCGAGACTCTCGACGGTCGCCACGTAGGGCAGTCCGGCATCCACCAGATCAGCCACAAGCACGGTACCGCGCTGACAGGGAGTTTCATCGGCGACCCTTCGGATCGAAACCAAGGGCTCGGCACCGAGGCCGCGATCCTGCGCGCATGGTACTGCTTTCACGTGCTCGGCCTGCGGCTACTGACTTCGGAATACATCGACGGCAACGCGCGGTCGAAGCGGATGCAAGAAAAGGCCGGGTACGTCGAGTACGGGCGACTGCCGAAGTGCTTTTGGAAGCGCGGCGAGTTCCGCGACAAAGTCCGCACGTACTTGACGCGCGAGCGGTTCTTCGAACTCCACGCCGATTGGGTGGCGAAGCGATGATTCGTACCCTCCCCCTTGGGGGAGGGTTAGGGTGGGGGTGCGTATGAGCGGGACTGTCATCGTCATCGGGGCAGGAGCGGCGGGCATCATGGCCGCCTATCGCGCGGCACAACTCGGCGCGCGAGTGTTGCTTCTCGAGAAGACCGAGCGCATCGGTACCAAGATCCTCATCTCCGGCGGCGGCAAGTGCAACATCACCCACGCCGGGCCGATCGAGGAGGTCTTGCGCGAGTTCCGCCCAAATGAGGCGCGGTTCCTGCGGCCCTCGATGTACCGCTGGACCAACGATCAAGCGGTCGGGTTCTTGACCGAGAAGGGGCTGCGCGTGCACACACGCGACAACGGGCGTGTGTTCCCCGTCGACCAGACCGCGAAGGACGTCGTGCATATCCTGCGGCAGCGTCTCGATGAAGTCGGTGTCGAGACGCGACTCAACACGCCCGTCATTGGCATCGAGCGCGACGATGACGGTGCCTCAGCGGTGCGGACACCAAGCTCGAGAATAGAAACCCGCCGCGTTGTTCTCGCGGTCGGCGGATCGTCGTACCCCAAGTCCGGTACCACCGGCGACGCTTATCCCTGGGCGGTATCGCTTGGCCACACGATTGTCAAGGTTCGCGCAGCTCTCTCGCCGCTCGCCCTGCACGAGACGAAGTGGCGCGAGTACAGCGGTGTGGCGTTGCGCGATTGTGTGCTGAAGGCGCGCCAGAGCGGGAAGGAGGTCGCACGTTGGCGCGACGACCTTCTGTTTACACATTTCGGGATCAGCGGACCGACGGCGCTAGGGATCAGTCGCGAGGTCGCCGAGGCGATGGAACACGGAAAGGTCGTCCTCGAGGCCGATCTGCTTCCTGACCGAACGTTCGAATCGCTGACTCAGGGGATCGTCGACTATGCGACGAAGCACCCGAAACGGCGCGTGGCCACGTTTGTCTCAGAGTTCGTTCCTGACCGGTTGATCGATGCCTTGATGCAAGATGCGGGAATCGCGAACGAGACCGAGTTCAACCAACTCACTCGCGCGCACCGCAACAAACTGGTCGAGTGCCTGAAGGGCTGGCGCATTGGCGAGGTCAGCGACCCGATGCTGACGAAGGGCGAGGTCGTCGCGGGCGGGATCGCGCTGGACGAGGTGGACCCGCAGACGATGCGCTCCCACAAGTGCCCTGGGTTGTTCGTGTGCGGCGAGGCGCTCGACATCGCCGGCCCCGTCGGCGGCTACAACCTCCAGGCCGCGTTCTCGACGGGATACGTCGCGGGTGAGGCTGCAGCAACGCAGTAGAGTCACTCCTGTATCCGCGTCACTTCGCCGTCCAGCTCAGCGGTCGCGACGTGCACCTCGTGTAGATCGGAAAGCACTTTGCGGATCGAGGACTGCTCCGGCTCAGGAGCACTGACCTCCACCTTCACGCGACCTGCGAGTTCCTCCAAGTCGTGCTTGATCGTCTCCAGACGCGCAAGAGCATCGGAACCGTACGTCTCATCGGCGCACCGCGCCGTGAACACCGCTTGCTTCATCCCCTTTGTACGCACGAGATCGCGCGAAGCGGTCAGCGCGTCGAGCATCGCACCTTCTGCCGCTTCGATCGCCGACGTTCTGATCTGTGCCCAGTTCGCGTCCTTCGCCCGCTCTTTCCAGACTTCGGTCTCGAGCGACGCGATCGCTTGTGAGCGGGCACCGGCACACGCTTCGAGCAGAGGCAGAGCGCGCGGATGGACTCGAGTCGCCAGCGTGCGCTGGTCGAACAGCCACACAAAGTCGCCGAGTACACCGTCGACGTGCTCCTGCTTCAAGTGCGCCTGCGCCTGCTTCTGCTTTGCGCGTCCGCTCGCGACGACGGCGGCGATCACACCGATCATGAGCACCGCGATGCCAGCGCCCGCGAGCCAAGTCAAGTCGGCCATCCACCCACCGAGCGACGCTCCGATCCCCAATGGGATGAAGCACCCTGCAGTCGTGCACGAGTCGGCCTCCTTCGCGGGCCGGACGAGGTCCGCCTTCGACCGCAGGAACTCGTTCAGTTTCTCGGTGGAGACGGGAACGGTCGGTTCGCTCATGGCAGTCTCTTCGTCACTGGGCTTGTCGTAGGGGCGCCATCTGGAGCGAGCGGACTTGCCGCTTGGGAGCCTCGACCCCCGCCATGTGTCCATAGAGGTCGTGTTCGCGGCCTTCGGTCACCTGCACGTCTACGAAGTCGCCAGGGTTGGCGTTTCCTCGTGCATAGACCCACCCGTCGATCTCTGGCGCGTCGCGGAACGAGCGCCCCGCCACCCAGCCGTCCTTGCACTCGTCGACGAGGACGCGCAAAGTGCGACCCTCCCATGACTTGCTCTTGCCAAGCGAGATTGACTGTTGCGTGCGCATCAGGCGATCGTAGCGCTCCTGTTTGACCTTCAGCGGCACTTGCCCCGGCATGTCGTGCGCGGGCGTGCCCGGCTCGCGGCTGAAGGTGAACGCGCCCACGCGGTCTAGCCGCGCTGTGTTCACGAAGTCGAGCATGTGTGCGAACTCGGCGTCCGTCTCGCCGGGGAAGCCGACGATGAAGGTCGTGCGCACCGCCACGTCCGGCATCGCGCTCCTGAGTTTTTCGACCAAGCCGAGATACCGATCACCGTCCCAGGGTCTCTTCATCCGTCGCAAGACGTCCGGGTGCGTGTGCTGCAGCGGGATGTCGACGTACTCGACGACTTTCTCGCACTCTGCCATTGCTGCGATGACCTCGTCGGTCAGGCGGTTGGGATAGAAGTACAGCATCCGAACCCACTCGATCCCTTCGACTGCGTTCAGTTCGCGCAACAACCGAGGGAGAGTGAACTCCTTGTACAGGTCGTAGCCGTACTGCGTCACGTCCTGCGCGATCAGGTTGATCTCCTTCGCACCGGTTCGCGCCAGGTGTTGAGCTTCTAAGACGACGCGTTCAAGTGGCTTGCTCGCGTGAGGTCCTCGGAAAGAGGGGATGGTGCAGAACGTACACTTGTGGTCGCAGCCTTCGCTGACTTTGAGGTACGCGCTCCAGGGCCGGCCTGTGCGCGCCCTCGTTTGAACGTCCGCCCATCTGTGGTGCGGCGGCTCGACGTCGACGACCGATCCCTCGCGACCAAAGACAGAAGAAGCAATCTCCCCGAAGCGCGCCATCTGCCCGACGCCGACATAGGCGTCTGCCCCGGGCGCGAGCCGCTGGAGTTCTGCCCCCATGCGCTGGGCCAGGCACCCTGCGACCACCACTCGACCCTTCTTGGCCGCGACGGCCGCCTTGATCGCCTCGATCGACTCCCTCTTGGCGCTTTCGAGGAACCCGCAGGTGTTGATCACCGTGAGTTCAGCGTCTTCCGAGCCGTCCACAGACCAACCCGCATTGCGAAGAACGCCAGCGATCTCCTCGCTGTCCACTTCGTTCTTGGCACAGCCGAGGGTCACGATCCGCACGTTCTTGGGCTTCTGCTCGGGCATTCCTGGGTTCAAAGTATGGCAGTCGGCGGAAAGGCCGTGCGATCTAGCCCTGGTAGTCCATCATTGTCGCATCGAACCCGTCACACTTCCGGACGAGTCCGCCACGCGGGCGCTCGGGGCAAGCCTGGCCGAAAGGCTGAGGCAGGGCGACGTCGTGCTATTGAGCGGCGAACTCGGGGCTGGCAAGACGACGCTCGTCCGCGGCCTCCTGGAAGCATTGGGGCATGTCGGGCCGGTCCGTTCGCCCACGTTCAACCTCGTCCAGACGTTTGACACAAGCCCGCCCGTCATGCACGCGGATCTTTACAGGGTCACGTCGCATCGCGGGATCGGTCTTGAAGACTATCTTGAGTCCCATGTGTGCTTGATCGAGTGGCCCGACCGCGCGCAAGGGCTCGTCGATGAAAGGCGGGCTTGGAGGATCGATCTGACCTTCGCAGGTGCCGGCCGCTCGGCTCTCGTTATCCCTCCTGATTCGCCATACTGAGGTATGCCCACGAAGGTCGGGATGCTCGGCGTCGCCCACGTCCATGCACCCAGTTATGTGCACTGCCTGAAGGCGTCATCCGAGGCAGAGTTGCTCGGGTTTTGGGACAAGGACACTGCGCTACGAGAGTCGTTTGCAGAGAGCCATGGGTGCGCGCCGTGGGAGAGAGACGCGTTGATCGCGGCCTGCGACGCGGTGGTGATTGCCGGCGAGAACCTGGACCACGCCGACTTGGTCGAGGCAGCATCGGCCAAGGGGAAGGCGATCTTGTGCGAAAAGCCCCTTGCGGCGAACGAGAGCCAAGCGAGACGAATTCGCGAGGCTGTCGAGACCTCGGGAGTCCTCTTGATGACGGCCCTGCCGTGTCCATATTCGCCTGCCTTTGAGAGCGCGATGGCGAAAGTCGAGGGCGGCGAGATCGGGAAAGTGCTCTCCGTCTGCGCGACCAACCACGGGAAGTGCCCAGGCGGGTGGTTCTCTGATCCGGCCAAGTCAGGCGGTGGGGCGATGATCGACCACGTCGTCCACGTCGCCGACCTGTTGCGACGGCTTTTGGGCGAGGAGGCGCAGAGCGTCCACGCGTTCACCGGCAACAACATGTACGGAGGAGGCTTCGACGACACGGCAATGCTGACGATCTCCTATCCAAGTGGCGCGTTTGCCAGCCTCGACGCCTCGTGGTCGCGCCCCGCAAGTTACAAGACTTGGGGCGATGTCACGATGAAGATCGTCGGGGAGAAAGGCGTGATCGAACTCGACCTCTTCATTCAAGCGGCCGACTGGTACGGAAACGAGAGCGGTGCCCACGGGCTGTTGGGCTTTGGTTCCAATCTAGATGTTGCGATGGTCGACGACTTTCTGGGCTCCGTCAATGGAACCAGGCCGAGGGTCACGATGGAAGACGGACTTGCTGCCTCGGCGGTCGCCATCGCGGGATACGAGAGCGCGCGAATAGGCCAGCCAGTGATGCTTGCAGAAAGAGTGACGGCCTAGCGCCGCTTCCACACGGTGATCGCAGAGAAGCCGTCGGTCTCGAGCAGGCTTGCCTCCTTCGGGCCTGCCTTCGGCGACCAGACCAGCACGCCGTACGGCGTCTGCGCACAGCCATAGTCCGCAGGAAGTTGGAAGCGCGACCCGGAGACGAACGCGAACAATGACGACACGCCGTTCTCCTTCACAATCAAGGCCGAGGTCAGTGCAGACGGCACGATCTCGCCTCGGGTCTCCATGACGGTACGCATCCGCTCCGAGATTGGGTCGATGACCCCGACTTGCTTCAGCCCGTAGGATGTTGACGTCAGCGTGTAGAATCGCGCGCCGAACTTGCGCACGACTTCGACGTGCGGACCCAGATTGACGAACTTCGAAGTCGACGTCGGAATGTCGTACGAACCGAGGCCCAACCCGAGCGCGGCGCGGACAGGCGAGAACAAACGGGTCGAGTGGGAATGAAGTTCGTCGCTCACCTTGCCCTGGGCGTAACTGAAGCCGCCGAAACGCCCGAGGTAGTTGACCTTCGGCGCGTCTCCACTCGTATCGAGGTCGACAAGGACCTCCAACCAGGGCTTGTTTGCCTTGTCGTCCCATCGCAGCAGGAGAAAGATGCGGTCATCGACGACTTCGAACCCGGAGACCGCGCTGACCGACTTTGAACGCTCGCCGCTAGCGACGAGCGCCGCGATGCGAGAAGACTCCTCAGAATCGAAGAGAGCGGGATTGTCAGGCATGTACGCCAATCGCGTATAGCCGCCCCTGTTGCCGTACCGGATCCCAAGACCCTTGTCGTCGAACGTGACGAGAACCCCGTCCACGCGCAGATCGAGCGTGGTGCCTCGAAAGACGGGTTCCGGCTCGGCGGCGAATAGTGGTACCGTGAGCGTGTCGTCGCCGTCCTTGATGGTGAACTTACCGCTCGCGAAGGACAGTTGTGGCTGGAGCGCAAGAGCGAGCGCACAAAGACCGATGCCCACGAGCAGAGTATGAACTGCCCCGATTGCCCCCGGTATGACCCCGAAGGGCGGCGTTGCCGCGATGGGAAACTCAACCCAAGGCGGTACAGCGACGCGATCGAAGTGGCTAACGTCTGGGGAGTCCGGGCGATCTGCACGTACAACGACCACCGCCAGAGGCTGGTGATGGTGCGAACCGCGTCCGAAGGGCACAGTCCGCGCGAGCGGGGCCCCGAGCCCTCATAATCAAGGCATGTCCTCCCTTTACAGCCTGTACAAGCTCCACAAGGTCGATGAAGCGCTGTACGGGTTGAAGCAGGAGGCGGGCTCCCTAGACCTCGGACAGGACGAGCAAGCGCAGATCAAGGCCATCTCGGCTGCCTCTCGCGAGTCCTTGGAGCGAGCGAAGTCCCTGAACCACGAACTGAAAGACCTCGAACTTCAGCAAAAGGGCTACCAGGAAAAGATCAACGGGTTTGAGAAGAAACTGTACGACGGGAGCGTCGTTTCACCAAAGGAGGTCGAGAACCTCGAAAAAGAGATCGCGATGCTCAGAGCCCTGACCGAGAAGCACGACGAACGGCTCCTCGAGTTGTTCGAGGAAGCCCCGGCCGCCACAAAGGAGGCTGCGGGCGTGCAGGCGCAGATCGATCGCTTGAACGCGTTGACAGAGGAGAAGCGGGCAAAGGCCGTCAAGCGCCACGCCGAGATCAAGGCCGAGTTCGAGAAGCTCCGCAGCCAGCGTCCGGCCCTTGCAAAAGAGGTCGAGAAAGACCTTTACGCCAAGTACGAGGACGTGCGCAAACGGACCGGTGGAACCGCAATGGCAGATGTGACCGAAGACATGCGGTGCAGCAACTGCGGCATGCACGTCCCAGAGCGACAGGCGAAGATGCTCGACGACGACAGGCTGGTCCAATGCGAGGGTTGCCACAGGATCCTCTTCAAAGCGGTGCCCGGGTCATGACGCGCTGGCTCGTGCTCCTGTTGGCGTTTGTCTTCGTCGGGTGCGCGAAGTTTCCAAGCAGCGGCTCGAGCAACTTCACGAAGCGGCTGGTGTTCACGATGCAGGTGGACGGCGCGCTTCGGACGGGCCTTGAACAAGGCGGCAACGGCCTGCCCTATGTGTACATCATCGCAATTCGGCTTTCAACGGACCCGAACCCTCCCGACCAGGGACCGATTCCCATCGTGGTGCCGAGCGGCAACGGCATGATGGCGGGAAACGCGACGCACTTCATCCTCTGGAACCCGCTCGCGTCGCCGGCCTACCAGATCTATCGCTTTGAAGATGCGACGCTCGACGAGTGGTTCCAGACGGGCGTGCCGATCAACTACACCACGATCGATGTGGGCGACGACACGCTCTCGTTTGAGATCGATCTTTCGCAGTTGATCCCCGTGGTCGATATCCCGACGATCCAAAGCATCCAGATCAACTTCCTGACGATGAACAACACGAACACTTCGGGAGGGGGCCGGCTATGGGACGCGTTAGGCGACAGCAACAACCCGGGTGAGATCAACAGTTACTTCACGTTCCAGCCCAACCAGGCGATCACCTACACGAACCTCTCGACCGGCAACAACGAGCCGCAGGGGGACGTCGTCGATCCCGACCTCGACATCATCGATTGGTCGATCGAGGTGCGGTTGCCCTAGATGCCACGCGTCTCGATCGTCCTCACGTGTTACAACCACCTCCGCCACCTCAAGATCGCGATCGACTGCATCAGGGCGCAGACCTACACCGACTATGAGATCGTCGCATTAGACGACGGATCGACGGACGGGACGCGAGAGTGGCTCGCCCAATTGCAGAGGGAAGATCCTGGGCTTCCGTTGCATCTCTACTTCAACGAGCAGAACATCGGCACCTATGCGACCCTGAACCGAGGGCTCGAAGTCTCTACAGGCGAGTTCATCGCCGAGTTCAACGACGACGACGTCTGGCTGCCGACGAAACTCGAGAAGCAGGTCGCGATGCTCGACGCGCACCCTGAGATCGGGCTGGTCCACACCGGGGGCTACTTCATCGACGACGAAGGGAACGAACTCGAGGAGAACCCGTTGAAGTTCGCTTGGCCAAAGACCTCGACAGGCGACGTGCTCCTTGAACTCGTCCCGCACAACAAGATCATCGCGAGCAGCGTAATGTCCCGGCGCGAGTGCTTCGAGAAGGTCGGCAAGTTCAACACGGAGTACTTCGGGTCGGGCGACTGGGAGATGTGGTACCGCATCGCAGAACAGTTCCACATTGGCCACATCGACGAGCCGCTCACCCTCTACAGGGTGCACGCAGGCAGCGCGAGCCACTACACCGAGAAGATAGCGCGGGACGACGTGCGGATTCGAGAGTGGATGGCGGAGCGCATCCCCGGCTACACTGCCAAAGGGTACGACCAGGCGACTTTGCGAAAGTTACAGTCCCACGTGCTCGCGTGTTGCGGCACGTCGCGGATATGGCTAGGGGAGCCTCAGCAGGGCCGTCGGCACTACGTCGAGTCAATCAAGTTGACGCCGATGCGGATCAAGAGTTATCTGCGCCTCGCCGCCAGTTTCCTACCGCGAAAGTGGTTCCGAGCCTTGAACTGACTTGCTGCGGCCGTAGAATGCGAAGAACGCGACCCAGCCCACGAACGTAAGCCCCGCGACTGACGCCTTCATCCACATAGGAATGCGCGGGTCGAAACTGAAAAACCCCTCGATCGGGGCAGCCATCAGAGTCATCACGATGCTGAGGACCATGAACACGAACGCGTCCCTCCCTGCGATGCGCAGGGCCTCGCCCCGCGACCGCCGACCGGGCCGGATGAGCGCGCCCGCAAGCACGAACCCGCCCGCGGCGGCGAAGAAGATGCCGCCGATCTCCGTCACGCCGTGAGGCAGGATGGAGACGATCATGAAGTCGAGTTGGCCTGCGCCAGCGACCTCGTGTCCGAGCGCGCCGAGCAACGTCCCGTTCTGCCACACGATGTACAGGGTCAACGTGCCGAAACTGACGAGGCTGAGGGCGTTCGTTACGATCGAGACGCGAGGGTTGTTGCTCGCGTAGAACGCTGTCATCATGACCCCTTCACCGCCGGTCCGCTGGTCGTGCGTGCCGGACTTCCAACTCTCGAAGACCTCCTGCATCATCGGGTCTTGAGGGATGTAGAACTTTCGATAGTCGTCCGAGGCGGAAAGGAAGCCCGATGCGGTGAACGCTCCCGCGAAGAACACGGCGATAGCCAGGTATAGCGATCGCCTCCTCCGCCGGACGGTGTCGGCCGTCGTTGCGAGCGCCTCTCGGAACTTCTGTCCCCACGGGCGGTATGGCTCGCGATAGAGTTGCCCATACGCTTGGCCGACGAGGGCGTTCAGGTACTGCACGACCGACTCGTTGCTCGACCGCGTCGTGAGGAACGCGAGGTCGGCGGACGTCTGGCGGTACAGCCGCACGAACTCGTCGAGTTCGGCGTCCGAGAGCAACTTGAAACGGTGACCTGCCCTTACGGTCAGTTCGTGCAACCGCTTCCAGTCCGCGCCACGCTGGGCGAGCATTGTCTCTTCGTTCATCGACGAGCCTGAACCCTATTGTCCCTCATCCGGCCGCTCAGGAGGCATACTTTCCCTCCATGATCGACCCCCGCGTGACGAAACTCGCCGAACTGCTCTGTTCCCATTCGACAGCGCTCTCGGCGACCGACAGCGTGCTCGTGCACGCGTTCGACATCGATCCTGCGGTGGTCGCCGAGGTCGTGCGCGTGGCCCGGTCGAAAGGGGCGAAGGTGGCGGTGCGCCTAGAAAGCGGAAGGGTCAGGCGGCAACTGCTGATGGGGATGGACGAGGCGAACGCCCAACTGATCGCAGGAACTGAACTCCACGAGATGAAGCAGATGACGGCGTACATCGCGATCCGAGGCGGCGACAACGTGAGCGAACTCAGTGACGTGCCTGACGCGGCCCAGACGGTGTGGAGCAAGAACTACACGCAGCCCGTTGTGCTGGGCCAAAGAGTGCCGCACACCAAGTGGGTCGCGCTGCGGTGGCCGAGCCCGAGCATGGCGCAGCAGGCGGGGATGTCGACCGACGCGTTCGAGAAGTTCTACTTCGACGTGTGCACGATGGACTACCCGCGCATGCAGAAGGCGGCGGAGCCCTTGCGCGAACTCATGCTCGCGACCGATACTGTCGAGATCAAGGGAAACGGAACGGACGTGTCGTTCTCGATCAAAGACATCGGCGTGCGGCAGTCTTACGGCCTGCGCAACATCCCCGACGGCGAGTGCTTCACTTCGCCCGTGCGCGACTCGGTCAATGGCACAGTGCAGTACAACACGGTCTCGCTCTACCAAGGCACGGAGTTCAAGGATGTGAGGCTCGTGTGCAAGGACGGCAAAGTCGTCGAGGCGCACGCTGGCGACAAGACCGACAAGATGAACGAGATCCTCGACACGGACGAGGGCGCGCGGTACTTCGGCGAGTGGGCGCTCGGCTACAACCCGTACATCCTGCACCCGATGAAGGACACGCTCTTCGACGAGAAGATCGGCGGTTCGTTCCACATGACCCCCGGCAACGCCTATGACGACGCGGACAACGGCAACCGCTCGGCGGTGCACTGGGACATCGTGTGCATCCAGCGGCCGGAATATGGTGGAGGGGAGATCTACTTCGACGGTCGGCTGATTCGCAAGGACGGGCTGTTCGTGCTGCCTGAACTCGAGGGTTTGAACCCAGATCGGCTCGTGTAGGCGTCTGTTGCGACAAGTTTCTCTGCCAAAAGCGACTTGCTTGCCTTATACTGGCTGAAAGGCCATGCGAGTGCTCTTGGTGTGCAGTCTAGCGATGGGGGGGGGGTAGCGCGTTCGCGGGCTACTACAAGGTCACTTACAAGCCCTGCCCTGCCGCTACGATCGTCGGGCCATTAGGCGTACCTTGGAACTCGCCGTACACGTACCAAAGTTTTCCCGTAGACAGGTTTGGCGGCAGTTGGATATCCCAAGACAATCCCGAGCCGGTACCGACCCCAGCTGGGCCAGGGAGCGTGACCTGCGATGACCAGATCCAAGTGATCTTCACCTGGATCGCTGAGAACGGCGATTCAAACGATGAGCCTCCGCCCTACGTCGTCATCATGAAGGACTCGATTGCGAGTTGGGACGGCGAGACTGGAAATTGCGCCAATGGGCTTGGCCATCCAGAAGTCAACAAAGTTTCTTCGGGGCTGGTCTACGAGTTGTTCGCCGATCCGCCTGCAAAGTTCTCGAGGTATGTCACTCCACTCGTGTCTGCCGAGGCGCTCAATCCGTTTGTGCAACCCGAGTCCGCGACTGGATACGTGGGAATTCGGTTCAAGGCTTATCCGATCGAGATCAAGTTGACTGGCGTTCTTGACGCTGAAACAGATCGACGGTTGATGATCGGCCAGAACCTCGGAGCCTATGTGAGCATCGGCAGCCTGCCGATGGGAACAGGGCCGACGTATCTTTGGAATGTAAGTGCAGGAAACCCGTTCCAGTCTTGGAACATCAACACCACATTTCCAGATTCGGCTTGGGTCACGGGATTTGCGCCGCAGACGACCGCTACGCTTTCTACTTACTTGCGGACACCGGATCCGTTCAATGCCACCTGCTCGTTCTATTGGCCGTGGCTTAACACGACGCTGACATTAACTGAGGACGGCAAAGCCGTAAAACCTGAGCCATTAGTCACGACAGTGCTTATCGTCGATCCAGAGGTCGTTCCGGATCTTACGGATCCTGTAAAAGTTTGGTTGCACCAGACGGGCCCGCCGAGCGCACATGGGATCAAATGGTATGGCGAAATCGACACACCAGACGACTTCGATAACGGTGGCGACGGCTGGTGGACCATTGTCCAGCTTGTGACGAACAACCGGACAAGGGATGGACTGGTTCCTTGGGACACTAGGCCCAGTCCTGACATCAAAGTCAATGGAATGGTTGGACTTGACGCCAGCTTTCCATACCCGACCCCTTGGGGGCCAGATCCCAACCCGTATGTCGAGTACGACTTCACCCATGTCTACGAGTTCCCAGCAGACGGAAGCAATCACTTTTCCGCGGACAGTCCTACGGCGATCACCTTAGACATCTCTTCACAGGTTCACGACTTGTTCAACACTTACTACATATACTATCCTCCGGGCACTTCTCAATACATTCCGCTGAAATCGCTTGATTGGAGCTGGAAAGCACACCTACACAGTCAGTCGCCACCCTACAACTGGGTGTGGGACGCACAGGAGTCAGACTGGGACTACTCCGGTTACATGCCGCCGCACCCAACTTGGTCGTATCGTCACGACACGCGATTCTGGGAGTATAGATCACCATGAAGAACACGTTTGGAGTCACCCTTTTTGCAACAATCTTCGCTTTGGCGGCGGGATGTAATGGTCCTATCGATGGAAACCCACCAGATTCGGCAACAAATCTGCCTTCTGCTGAGATCGGCGGTGGGGCACAGTCAGACACGTCCAAGAGGATTAGCACAGATGAGAACATGGATAACTTAGGTTCTCGGGGAGAGGCCGTAAAGGATCGAGACGAAGAATGGGAGCGTAGGGCTAACGAACTTTCTGCCCAACTCGGGCCAGATCAGCGTCAGCTTCGCGAATCGCTTCGAAACGGCGAGTGGCAATCGGCACTCGATCAAGCCCAAAGCCTTGAAGCTCGGTGGGCTGCCTCTGGAGTCGTGAAAGTAACGTATCCGAAGGAACGCGCCGAAGCACATATCGGGCTAGGCCACGCTGAGGAGGCAGTGCGGATCTTCCAGGACGAGGTGCAGCCGCAGGAACATCCCGGAAACCTGACCCTCGCGCTCGCGCTCGCAATGACGGATCAGCTCGACGCAGAAGGGGCAAGGGCGGCTGCGGACGCTTGCGTACGGTACTCCGGCGATATTGAGTCAGGATATGTGCCCACTCCGGTCACGCGGATCCAGAAGATCGCAGTTGTCAGGACCGCGCGTGCAGTTGATGCCGAGGCTGGAGCTCAGGACTCTGTCGTAATCCGCGAGGCAAAGGAGGCGCTCCGCCTGGATCCGAGTCAGCGGCTGGCCGCTTACGTACTAGCGCAAGTGCTCACTCGCAAAGGAGAGTCTGTTGCGGCCAGACCGTATTACGTGCTGGCATCGTCATTACCAGGAAGTTCAGGAGCGCGGGCGCGAGAACAGGTCAAGTCCATTGACCACCTCATTGAGACGGGCCAGATCGGCAGTTGAGGACTATCATAATGTGAAGACAAGGCCTATGTTCCGCGTGGCATGCCGCTCAAGGTATCCACGGGAACGGTCCCTAGGGAGATCGTCACCTGCTCTATGATGGGTCGTGAACGGAATCACAGTCCGGATCGCCGACCTCGATAACGACGTCGACGCCCAAGACGTGCTTGAGATGACGCGTGCGTACGCGCGAGACCCGATGGGAGGGGGCAGTGACTTGGACGAAGAAGTCCAGCAACGGCTGATCGGCGAGATGCGCGCGCATCCGGGAGTGCTCTCATTTGTCGCCTACCAGGGCGATGAGCCGGTCGGTATCGCGAACTGCATCCTGTCGTTCTCGACCTTCCTCGCCAAGACGGTGGTCAACATCCACGACCTCAGCGTCGTGCCCGAACACCGAGGCAAAGGCGTCAGCCGCGCGCTCTTCGACGCCGTCGAGGCCCACGCCAAGGCGCAGGGCTACGCTGCCGTGACCCTCGAGGTCCTCGAAGTCAACCACCACGCCCGCAAGGTCTACGAAGCGATGGGATTCAAAGACGCGAACCCCGAGCCAGGCCAGGCCAAGTTCTTCTGCCGCAAGCGACTCTGACGCGCAGGTAACGTGGAGCGCGTGGCGGGAACGGAAGAGCGGATCGGCGTCGACGAGAGCGGAAAGGGAGACTTCTTCGGCCCGCTCGTGATCGCCGCGTGCTTCGTGGCCCCGTGGCACGACGCGGAACTGGAAGGGGTCAAGGACAGCAAGACCCTGACCGACAAGAAGGCGCTCGACCTCGCCAAGGTCATCAAGAAGACGTGCCCGCACGAGGTCGTCACGATCGGCCCGGCCAAGTACAACGAACTCCACAACAAGATCGGCAACTTGAACAAACTCCTCGCTTGGGGCCACGCACAGGCGATCCAGAAGGTGCTCGAAAAGCAGGCGTGCAAACTCGCGATCAGTGACCAGTTCGCCAACCCTGCCTACTTGCAAAGCCTTCTTAAGAAGAAGGACCTCGACGTGGTCTTGCTCTCGATGCCGCGAGCGGAGAGCGACCTGGCCGTCGCTGCTGCGAGCGTGCTGGCCCGTGCGGAGTTCCTCACGCGACTGAAGCGCCTCGGCGACGAGGCTGGCATCGAACTCCCCAAGGGCGCAGGCCCGCAAGTCGACCAGGTCGCGGCAAGGATCATCAAGTCGAAAGGGGAGTCCGCGCTGAGGGAAGTCGCCAAGGTCCACTTCAAGACGGTCGAAAAGGCCCGCGCCCTGGCGGCGCGGCTTTGAACCCGCCATAATCGGGCAGATGGGCACGGTGATCATGGACGCCGCAGCGATGCGCCGGACCGTCGGTCGCATGGCCCACGAGATCCTCGAGGCCAACAAGGGGGCGCACGACCTCGTCGTGATCGGGGTTCTCAGGCGAGGCTATCCCGTTGCCAAGAGGCTCGCGTTCACCATGACCCAGGTGGAAGGCACCACCGTGCCGTGTGGCAAGATCGATGTTACAGGGAGCCGGGACGACGACCGCGCCGACGACGACAGCGACGGTAGCGAGATTCCGTTCGGAGTGGAGGGGAAGAACGTCGTGCTCGTCGACGAAGTCATCTTCACGGGCCGCACCATCCGCGCCGCGCTCGATGCGATCGTCGACCTGGGCAGGCCGAAGAGCGTCAAACTCGCCGTGCTCGTGGACCGGGGCCACCGCGAACTGCCCATACAGCCGGACTACGCCGGCTGTACGGTGAAGACCGAGCGTGACGACTACGTCGAAGTGCGGTTGCACGAGATCGAGGGCGAAGACGAAGTGGTGCTGATGAAGACGAGCGAAAGGGAGGCTGCTGCGCGATGAGGAACCTCCTCGCGATCCGGCACCTCGAACAGACCGAGATCACCGACATTCTCAACACGGCCGCAGACTTCAAAGAACTGATGTCCGGCGGGAACTACGTCGAACGCGTCGGCCGTCGCTCGGTCGGTCTGCTGTTCTTCGAGAATTCCACGCGCACGCGCGTCAGTTTCGAGCAAGCCGCGCACTACCTCGGCTACCACGTAGTGAACTTCAGCGGCGCAGGAAGTTCGATGAGCAAAGGCGAAACGCTCAAGGACACTATCCTCACGCTCAAGCACGAAAGGCTCGAAGCGATGGTTATGCGCCATAAGGCGAGCGGCGCACCCGCGCTCGCTGCAAGGTACTTCGAAGGCCCGGTCATCAACGCCGGCGACGGACAGCACGAACACCCGACCCAGGCGCTCGGTGACGCGCTCACCATCCTTGAACGCAAAGGCGACATCCAAGGTCTAAAGGTCGCGATCGTCGGGGACGTGGAGCACTCTCGCGTGGCAAGGAGCAACGCATGGCTCCTCCACAAACTCGGCGCAGAAGTCCGGTTCGTCGGTCCGCGCACGCTCCTCCCCTCGCACACGGGCAAACTCCCAGGGACGGTCTACTACGACCTCGCGACAGGGATCGCAGACGCGGACGTTGTGATGTGCCTCCGGCTCCAGCGCGAGCGCATGGCACAGGGCCTGCTCGGCAGCACAGGCGAGTACACGCGTATGTACCAGATCAACCGGTCCACCCTGAGATACGCCGACCCAGAGGCGATCGTCCTGCATCCGGGCCCGCTCAACCGCGGAGTCGAACTCGACGACGCGGTCGCAGACGGCGACGCGAGTTGCATCTTGGAGCAAGTGACGAACGGCGTGTACGTGCGAATGGCGGTGCTCGACTGGGTGTTCCGGACGGCAAAGGAGGGACAGTTGGCGTGAAGACGGTCCTCAAGAACGGGCGAATCCTCGATCCTTCGCAAGACCTCGACATCGTCGGCAGCGTCGTGATTGAGCACGCGCAGATTACTGACGTCGGCGAGGTCGTCGATGAGAGCGACGCGCTCGAGGTCTACGACTGCAACGGCCTTTGGATCACTCCGGGATTCGTGGACATGCACACACACTTGCGCGAGCCCGGCGAGTCGCACCGAGAGACGATCAAGACCGGAACCCAGGCGGCAGCGGCGGGCGGGTTCACGACGATCTGCCACATGCCCAACACCACTCCGGCGCTCGACGACCCCGCGCTGATCGACTTCATTTTCGACAAGGCCGCTTCGCCAGAGGCAGGCGGCGTGTTCGTCGCCCCGGTGGGGGCGCTGACCGTAGGGAACATGGGCGAGCGACTGAGCGACCTCGCGGCCCTGAAGAAGGCTGGCATCGTCGCAGCCAGCGACGAGGGAAGGCCGATACAGGACGCGAGCGTCATGCGCAGGGCGATGGAGTTCTGCCTGCAGCTCGACCTGCCGATCATGGCCCACAGCGAAGACCTCTCCTTGACCGGCGAGGGCTGCATGAACGAAGGCGCGGTCAGCGCGATGCTTGGGCTGAAGGGAATGCCCCGAAGCGCAGAAGAAGTCGCGATCATGCGTAACTGCCTGCTCTCGCTCAACACGGGATGCCCCGTCCACATCCTCCGCGTCAGCACCTGGGGTGCCGTTGAAATGGTCCGCCAGGCCAAGTATCTCGGTGCGCCGGTCACCTGCGACGTCGCGCCGCACCACTTTTGTCTCACCGACGAGTCCGTAGGTGAGTTCGACTCGAACTTCAAGACGACCCCGCCGCTGCGCACCGACATCGACGTCGAACTCATCCAGCAAGCCCTGCAAGACGGCACGATCGACTGCATCGCCAGCGACCACTCGCCTTACGCCCCGCACGAGGTTCACTCCCCGTTCGAAGAGGCCCCCTACGGGATGGCCGGCCTGGAGTCGGCGGTCGCAACCACCCTCACGAACGTCACCCACAAGGGTGTGCTCTCTCCCCTGGAGACCGTCCGCCAACTGAGCACTAAGCCGGCGGAAATCCTCCGGCTGGAGGCCGGGACGCTGAAGCCGGGAGCGACCCCCGTTGCCCAGGTCGCCGTCATCGATCCGAACCTGGAGTGGACGTTTGACGCCAAACGCACCTTCAGCAAAGGGAAAAACTCCCCGTTCGATGGAATGTCTATGAGGGGGAAAGTCGTCCTAACTTTCTGCGGAGGCGAGGTTTTCCGGGATGCGAACTACGACTCCGCGCGTTACGGTATCTGACATGGTGCGATCCGTTCTGGTCTCGGTGGCTCTGGCAGCGGCCCTTACGGGTTGCCGGTTTGGCCAGTTGCCCAACCCGAACGCAGACGACGACCCCTCGCTGAACGGGGAAGCCCTCCAAGCGGATGTGAGCCAGGTCAACGGTGTCTTGACCGAGCGGGTCATCAAGGGCGAGATCAACGAGCAACAGAAGACCGAACTCTTGCAGGACTACATCCGAGAGCAACTCGAGGGAATTGATCCGCAAAGCGTCCCTGACCAACAGGCGTGGAGGTTTGCCGATATCTACCGCTTACTTGGGGACTGGAAGACGACCAACGAACTCTACGAGCGGGCGGTCGCAAGTGCGGCTGACGAAGACAGGCGCGTCAACGACACGCTGAGGCTTGCCGAGGCCAAGGCCAGGGTCAAGGAGGTCGAGAAAGGGATTCAATTGGTGCGATCGACGTTCGACGCGAACCCCGGCGGCAAAGCGCCTATCTTGATGGCAACTCTTTACGAGTTCGCCCCAGCGGCGCTCGGCCAAGGAAAGGACCTCGAGGTGGCGCGGCTCCTAGAAGAAGCCATGGAGCAGCACCTGGCGACCTATGTGGACCCCAAAACGGACTCCGGCAACGCCTTTCTGCAGGCGAGGTCGCACCACTTGCGCGCCGCGTGGGACCTCGTGCTGAGGATCTACCAGCAGGCAGGCGACGATGCGGCGATGCGTTCCGCGATCGAAAGGGCCGATGCCATGATGCGCCGGTTTGTGACGGCCTAGGGCACGACCATCGTGCCGATGCCCGCGTCGGTGAACGTCTCGATCAATAGAGAGTTCTGTCGAGATCCGTTGATGAGGTGGACGCTCTCCACGCCATCGTCCAATGCAGCGATCGCCGCTTGAAGTTTGGGCACCATCCCCTTGTCGGCGTCGCCGCTCGCGATCATTGCCCTTGCGTCGTCCACACTGAGTCGACTGATGAGGCTCGACTTGTCGTCCTTGTTCGCAAGCACGCCATCGATGTCTGAGAGCACAATGAGTTTCTGTGCCCCGATAGCGCCCGCGATCGCTGAGGCTGCAAGGTCCGCGTTGACGTTGATCGGTCCGCCTTCCGTCGATTCGGCGACAGGACACACGACAGGCACGTAGTCGTCGTCGCAAAGCAGGTCGAGCACGGAAGGGTTCACTTCGCACACGTCGCCGACAAATCCAAGGTCCTTTGAAATCGGTCGCGCGACCAGGAGGCGTGCATCACGGCCGGATAGGCCGACGGCTTTACCGCCGCAGGCGTGCACCTCTCCGACTACGGCCTTGTTCGCCTTGCCTGCGAGGGCCATTTCGACCGCTTCCATCGTCGGCGCGTCCGTCACGCGGAGGCCGTCGATCGACTTCTTCTCAAGTCCGAGCCGCTGGATCAGCGAGTCGATCTCCGGCCCGCCGCCATGGACAAGGACAGGGCGAATGCCGACCAACTTCAGCAAGAGCACGTTGCGGATCACGCCCCGGACGTTCTCTGGTTCGACCATCGCACTGCCGCCGAACTTGACCACGAACGTGTGTCCCTGAAACCGCTGGATATACGGCAGGGCTTGGTTCAGGATCTCGGCGGCTTGCTGGGCCTCGACCATAGGCGAGCGTTGTACCTGCTGGGCCTGGGAACCGCGGTGGGTCTGCTATCCTTGAACCCTGCATGCACCCGGTCCTGTTCAAGGTTTCAGACTTTGAAGTGCGCTCCTACGGCGTGCTGCTCATGATCGGGATCCTCTTGGCCGTGTGGTGGAGCGCGGCGCGTGCCCCACGGTGGGGAATCGACAAAGGGCGGATCCTCGACGCGATGCTTTGGGGGATCATCCCGGGGATCCTTGGCGCAAGGCTTGGGTTCATCGTCCAAGAGTGGGAGTACTACGCGGCCAACCCAGACAAACTCTGGACCTTTCGGTTTGAGGGGCTCACGAGTTTTGGCGGCGTCATCATGGCCTTGCTTGGCCTGCTCTGGTACACGCGGCGTGCAAAGGTCGACGCTTGGGCGTTCCTCGACGTCGTGTCCCTTCCGTTGTTGGTAGCGCACGTGGTCGGGCGCATCGGTTGTCTGCTCAACGGGTGCTGCTACGGACGTCCGACGACGGAGTGGTATGGGGTCCACATCAGCGAAACGATCGAGACGCTCTTTCAGCCTGCGCAGGTGTTCGAAGGCCTCCTCGTCATGTTCGGCGTCGGAGTGCTTATGTTGGTCGAGCGCAGACAGCCTCGGCACGGGACGATGATTTCTCTGAGCGTTATTGTGTGGGGGCTCGCCCGGTTTATCTATGAGTTCTTCCGGGCCGGAACGGTCGAAGAAGTGCAGCGGGGCGTCGCAAGTTCCACCTATTGGGGGTCGATGCCGATCACCCAAGGCCACGCGGCCGCGCTCGCGATGGTCGTGGCTGGAGTCGTCATGTTGATGTTTGTGCGTAAGCGCCGCCTCCAGGAGGCCGTCGCTTGAGTTTCGCCGCACTGCTCGACTCGATCAAGGGCATCAGGGCAGCCGTCCTCGGCGATCTCATGCTGGACGAGTACATCTTCGGCAAAGTCAGTCGTATCAGCCCCGAGGCGCCCGTCATGGTCGTGCGACAAGAACGCACGAGCGCGGTGCCCGGCGGTGCGGCGAACGTGGCCAAGAACATCGTCGCGCTCGGCGGGCAGGTCAAAGTGATCGGTGTTGTCGGCGCAGACGACGCTGGGCTCGCGCTCGACAAAGCATTGCGCGCGTTGCCCGGAACGCAGGCAGTCACCTTCAAAGACGCGGGCCGCGTCACGACCCGCAAGACCCGCGTCGTCGCCGACCATTCGCACCAGGTCCTCAGGATCGACAACGAGACCAACGAGCCCGTCGTGCGATCGATCGCAGACCAGATCGTCGATGCAACATCGGCGGCGCTCAAGGATTGCCAGGTCCTTGTCCTGAGCGACTATCTCAAGGGTGTCCTCACGCCAGAAGTCGCTCGCGAGGTCATCAAGGCCGCGAACGCGAAAGGCGTGCCAGTGGTCGTCAATCCGAAACCCAAGACCGCAGCGCAATACGCCGGCAGCCGCCTCGTTACGCTCAACAAGTCCGAGGCCATCGAACTTGTGGGTCAGGACATCGGCGACGTCGAGCAGGCTATGGAAGCGGCAAAGTCTGCCCGGATCGCTATCAAGACGGAGTCGGCGGTCGTCACCTTGGGCGAAGCAGGCATGGTCGCCGCAACGGGTTCGAACACCTTCCACGCGGTCCCGCCAAGGGTCGAGGTCAACGACCCTGCCGGGGCGGGCGACACGGTCATCGCCGCCCTCGCCCTCTGCGCGGCCAAGTCAGAGATCGGTCTGCAGTCGCTCCAACTCGCCGCTGAGGCGAGCGCTCGGGTCGTGCGCCATGTCGGCGTAGCCGTCCCGAGCGAGGCCGATCTAGCGGAAATCCGGGGCCTGTAGCCGCCCCTGACGGCGGGTATCCTCTTGGCTCCCGGGAACCCGCAGGAACACAGCATGAGAGTCCGAAACAAAGAGCTGCGAACGCGACGCCGACGCAAAGAGCGCAACGTCAAGGCCAAGATCAAGGAACTGAAGGCCAACAAGGGCAAGGCCGGCAAGCCTGCCCCAGCCGAAAAGTCGACCGAAAAGAAGGCCGCAGCCGCCAAGAAGCCGGCCGCGCCGAGGAAGGCGCCGGCCAAGAAGGCCGCCCCCAAGGCTGAAGGCGAGAAGCCCGCTCCGAAGAAGCGAGCGACCAAAAAGACGGACCCAGCCTGAGCCATCCGGCTCGCGCCGGACGCTAGGACCTGCAACTCGAACCGGGCAGGGACAGGTAGGCAGGAGCGAGAATGGCTGAGGCGTTGACCCAGACGCAGACCAAGATCGAGGAGCCCTCCCAACTGGAGGCGCTCGTCGCCTATCTGCGCGCCCACCCGTTCAAGTTCGACCACTCTAAGTCGGAACTTGCCGCAATGTTCGGACTCTCAGAGGAGTTCGTCGGAGACGTCCTCGAAACGCTCAAGGGCTCGCCGAACAAGGCCCGCACCAGGGAGAGCGTCACCAAAGCCGTCCAGATGATGTGGAACGGCGTCTCCACGACGGTGATGTCGGTGGGGCGAGAATTGACCGAAAAGCCGTTCTTGGCGATCCCCGTCACGACTGTGCTGGCGGTCGCCCTCATGTTTCTGGCGCGCGCGGCCGCGAACTACGGCCTTATCACAGGCACGCCACAACAGATCCAATCGACGATGAACAGCATAGGCGGGACCGTCGGCGTCACGCTCCTTTTGCTCCACGCGCTCGTGTACGCCAGGCACGGCATGATCCGATTTGCGGCGTTCGGTGCCGGCACCGTCCTCGCCGTCGTGTTGCCGTTGATCCTCATGACGCTCAGCCAACAGAGTTTCACCGTCGGCAATGAGCCTGTCCCCGAAGGCCAAAGGATCTTCTATGCGATCGTCGCGAGCGTCATCATGGCGACGACCTATTTCATGTTCGCCACTGTCTGCTCTCTCGCGGGCGGCTTTTATAAGACGAGCCGGGCCGATCGGAAAGAGATGCGGCTGTCGCGACAGGAACTCATCGACCGCCTGTTCTTCCTACAAGAGCGGCTCAAGGCCGCAAGGGTGACGAGCGTTGGAGCGCGCAAGCCCTCTCTCGCAGAAACGCTCCGCGTCACTCCCTGGCTCCCGATCTACAGCATTCTCTTCGGTCTCGGAATCGGGCTCTTCACAGTCTTCCTCCGAGGCACCTTCGCCGATCCGGGGCCGACCGTGGCGGAGACCGCGGTCAGGCTCGACGAGTTCGTCGGTCTGACCCATGCGTTCCTCATGGGCGTCTGCTACGTCTCGCTCGGCTACTTCTCGGGCGGCATCCGAAGGTCGCTGATCGCGCTCACGCTCGTCTTCGCCGGATCCCTGGTAGCCGAACTTGTCCCGTACAAGTACTTCGGGCCCGAATACTTCGAGTACCTCCGCTCGTCGGGCGAACTGCTCGACGGCCTTGCCAACACCCTGATCGTCGCTCTCGTCGTCGGCGTCGGTGCGCACATCGACAAGCGCGCCAGGGTCCGCCGCAAACTCCAAGAACACGATCCCGCGTTCGTCCTTGCCGAGATCGTCGAGATCCAATGGCGCCTCAACCCCACGGCCGCTTCGAGTTGCGTCGCCGTCGTCGACGTCGCGGGCAGTACGCGCATGAAGGCCGACGCCGACCACCTCGCCGTCGAGTACAGTTTCCGCGCCTTCCACACGTTCATCGAGCAGATCGGTGCGCGACGCGGCGGCTCGGTCATCTCTACGGCAGGCGACGCCGCCGTACTCACGTTTGCGAGTTGCGCCGAGGCCCTCTACGCCGCCAAGGAGATCCAGTCCGAGATCGAGCGGTTCAACTCCCGCACAAACCGGCTCGAGTCCCCCTTCCGCGTACGCATCGGGATCCACACGGGCAACGTTTCCGCCCAACTCCGTGACGTGCCGTTCAACGAACTTATCGACATCGCGGCGCACGTCGAAAAGGAGGCCCCCGTCGGCGGCATCGCCCTCACGCAGGCGGCCGTCGAGAACCTGCAGGACGAGCGCGTCGCCGCACTCAAAGACCAGGTCGACGGCCAGAACGTGTTCCTCGTCCTCGATCCGACGCTCGCCACATGAAAGGACGCATCGTCGACCTCGGCCGCATGGCTTACGACCCCGCGTGGGAGGCCCAGAAGCGCATCGCCGAGGAAGTCGTCGCAGGCGGGCTGGACACCCTCGTGTTCGTGGAGCACGACCCGGTGATGACCCTCGGTGCGAGTTTCCACGACGAGAATCTGCTCCTCCCGAGCGAAGAGTACGCGAAGCGCGGCATCGAGGTCGTGCGCACCGACCGAGGGGGAGACGTCACGTTCCACGGCCCAAACCAACTCGTCGTCTATCCCGTGTTCGACGTCTCCCGCCACGGCAAAGACCTCCACAAGTGGATGCGCGACCTCGAGGAAGCCGTTATTGTCGCCGCCGACCAATTCGGCGTGCGAGGCGAGCGTGAGCCGAGTGTCAACACCGGCGTGTGGTCCAAAGGAAGGAAGTTCGCAGCGATAGGAATCAAGGTCCGCAAGTGGGTGAGCATCCACGGCATCGCGATCAACTGCGACAACGACCTCTCGCCGTTCGGGCTGATCGTGCCGTGCGGCATCAGAACGCACGGCGTCACGTCGCTCAGTCAAGAAGCCGGGCGGACTATAACGGTCGAAGACGCCCGACCAGCGGTCAAGGGCGCCTTCGAATCGGTGTTCGGCCTAAGCCTTCATCACGTCGATGTTGCCGAAGTCCTGGCCTAGGATCACGGACGAGTCTCCGCCCATCCAGTTGTCCAGTGACGTCGCGTACACCTTGCGGAAGTCGATGTTCCACTTCAGGTCGCCTCGGTCGAGGTCCGTAAGGTTCGGGTTCGGGCCATGCATGCCGCCCTTCACGTTCTTGCCGATGAGCATCATCGGTCCGGCGGCACCGTGGTCCGTCCCCGCGCTTCCGTTCTCATAGGTGCGCCGACCGAACTCTGAGAACACCAAGATCATGACCTTGTCGGCCCGGCCCGCGGCCTCCATCTCGCGCTGGAACGCGAGCACGGCGTCGCCGAACTGCTTCATGAGGTTCGCGTGCGACTCCGCTTGTCGCGAGTGGGTGTCGAACCCGCCCGCGCTGAAGTACACGACCCGCGTGGCCGGCGACGTCGCTACGATCTGTGAGATCTGCTTGAAGCCGGCGCCAAACCGGTCGTTGCCGTAAGTCTGCTTCGGCGCGAACGTCGCAAGTTTGCTCTGCAGTTCGTTCATCGCGTCGAGGGCGGCGTTGTTCGCCTTCTGGATCGTCAGCACGGCGCCCTGACCCTGGGCGCCCTGGATCTCGCGCAACATCCGTTCTGCGTCCTGGTTGCCGACCATCGCCTGGATGTCGGCAAGGCTCGCAAAGCACGGGATGGACGCGGTCTTGGCGTTCAGGGCGCGGGGCTTCTCGACCGACAACCCGAGCGCGGAGACTGGGCTGATCGGGCCCTTGCTCGCCATGATGTCGAAGTACCGACCGATCCAGCCATACGCGATCTTGCCGTCCGGGCTCGCCGAGTGCCAGATGTCCATCGACTTGAAGTGCGACCGGTTCGGATCCGGGTAGCCCACGTTTTGCACGATTGCGACCTTGCCCTCTTTGTAGAGTTCCTGGAGCCCCGTCAGGCTTGGGTGCAACCCCATCGACTCGTTCAACTTCAAGACGTTTGCGTCCGGGATCGCGAGCGTCGGGCGCAGTTTGTAGTACTCGGCGGTCGCATAAGGGATGACCGTGTTGAGCCCGTCGTTTCCGCCGGAGAACTGGCAGACCACGAGGACCGTGTCCGAGGCGGGAGCCTTGCCCTTGGCCTGCCTCAAAAGGTCGGCCTTGGCCACAGCGGCCAGCCAAGGCGGCGCCATCATGCCGACGGCGATCATGCCACCGCGGCGGAACAGTTCACGACGAGTTAGATCGCTCATGGTGCACCTAGGACATTATGGTCCGTCCAGGGCAGACGCGGGTCAAGGAAAGTTGTTCAGACCGCCGGTAGAATCAAGGACAGATGAAGGCCCCCCAGCGGACCCAGGGGATCGTGGCCTCGGGCCTCGTCGCCATCCTCACCCTGGGAGTGTTCGCCTCGCTGCAGTACAGCGGGCCCGAGAGCACCATCTTCAGTTTCCACCTGGGCATTGCCGAGCGCGACATCCAGGACGTCAAAGCGGCCTGCCTTCAAGACCCGACCAGTGGTCCGGCACGGGAATTGCTCGCTCAGGTCGAGGTCCTGCTGGCCGACAGCACCGACGTCCGGATCACCAGGATCCAGCGAGAGGGGCGCTCGGCCGTCGTCGAAGTCGTCTACCTGACGCGCAGGTTCGGCCCCGTTGCCGTCCTCTTCAAGATGGAGAAGCCGGTCGGGAGGTGGCTGGTCGACGCCGACAGAACCTGGGGACTAGGCGCACGGGCACCGATCGGGCCAGGATAAGGTTGTAAGACATGGCAATGAGTCGTCGATCTGGAAAGGGCAACATCGCGATTGTGATCATCGCTGCGGGCCTGCTCGGCTTTGCAGCCATCGCAATGTTCACCGGCGAGAGGCCCATCGGCGCCGCGGCCAGGTTCATGGACGCCCTGGCCAAGGGCGACGTGGAGGCCCTCACCGACCTCTCGAACGCCCCGGGCTACGAGCGCGCCGAGATCGAAGCACAATGGACGCGGGCGACAAAGGTCGCCGGTCCCTACTTCTCGTTTATGTACGAGGTCAAGAGCGAGGCCATGCAAGGCAGCGACAAGGCCGTCGTGCTCGTGTTGCAAACGCCTGAGGCCGGTTCGGTCACCGCCTACGAGCGGCGGGTCGAACTCCCAATGACCAAGACCGAGTCCGGATGGAAGGTCGACGTGCTCGCACTGCACCGCGACATGTACCCTGGCCTGCCGCGCTAGCCGTAGCCCGCGTCCTTGTCCTTGCGAACGCCATCCACGCACCCGCCTTCACCGTCCGGGCGCACGTGAGGCTTCATCACGTCCTCCGTGCCTTTGTAGGCGTAAGGGTCTTTGCCCGCGATCAACACCACGTCGCGGTGATCGTGCAGCCCGAGGCCTGTCGGCTTTTCTGGCCAGATCCACGGCAAGAGCGATTCTGCCGACATATAGTGGTTCACCAGAGCGCGGCGATACCCGCCCTGTGCCTTGTTCGGCAGTGAGCGGTGCAGAGTGTAGCCGTTGAACACGACGAGCGAGCCCGCGCGCACTTCGACAGGAACGGCATCCTCGTCGCGATAAGGAAAGTCGTACGACTCCCACGCGCAATCGAAGCGGATGTCCTCGTGAAAGTGCATCGGCCACAGCACGCCCGGCTTGTGCGAACCGGGGATGACCCAGAGGCACCCGTTCTCGACCGTCGCATCGTCGAGCGCAAGCCACACGCCGGTGAGCGATCGGTCGCGCGTCGGGATGTAGTCCTCGTCCTGGTGCCACGCCTGGCCTGGCTTGCCTGCGGCCTTCACGAACAGCATCGACTGCATACACTTGACGTTCGGGCCAATGCAGGTCGTGCAGGCGTCGACGATCGACGAGTGCGAGATCTGCGCTGTCATAGAAGGCGAGATCTTGTGCGGAAAGTGGATGCACAGATACTTGCGGATGACGTCATCGTCGCTCTCGCTGCCTACCACCGGCTCTATCCCTGCGAAGTCGCCGCGCTCACCACGACAGATCGCCACCGTCTCGCAGTTGAGCGACTCGACCTCCTCGGCCGAGAACGCGCCCTCAACGACCAGGAAACCGTTTTCGCGATAAAACTCCGCCGCGCCTTGTGGCAAAGGCGAAGGAAAGTAGCCGCTCGGGCTACCTACTGAGGGCCAAGACGAGAATCGCGAAGTGATGGTTCTATTATGGAGCCGTCGCGGGCGTTGTTATACTGGTTACGTGAGCGAGCCAATCGAGTCCGCGCAAAGGGCCGCATCGGACCAAGGCAACGCGCGTGCCCGCCGTATTGGCTGTCTTGTCGCGATCCTCGCCGTGCTCGGCTTTGTGTCATGGCAAATCTCGTTTCCTATCCGTGAAGCGAGACGGTGGGAAGGCTGCTTAGGCAAAACGCTAGCTGAGTGCAATCTCCCATCGGATTACTCCGAAACTTACGATTGCCCAGAGTATCTCGCGTGCAGCACGAGCCCTGCCGGTGCTTCCTATCTTGCGTCTGAACTAGCCACCCACCGAGGTGTTTTCTGGTCGTCATACGCATACGCCGTGATCGCGCTCGACCGCGAAGGTCGTGTCGTCAAGGTCGAGATCAAACGACATTACGCCACTTTCTAAAAAATGGGACGCGCCCCCGCGCGCCCCGATCCCCGTGTCGCCAGAAAGCGTTCCTCAAACCAGCGACGACTAGGCAATGGTCGCCCCCTCGCTTCAATGCCAGGTTAAGGCTGGGACCATCGGCAGTTCCGTACTGCCCGCTCGGGACTCGTGACGAGCCTCCGATGCCTCCGAGCAGTACAATTCCACCCGCCCCCCCCACCATGCCGCAGGACGTCCGCAATATCGGGATTATCGCCCACGTCGACCACGGGAAGACAACCCTGGTCGATGCGATCTTCCGTCAGTCCGGCATGTTCCGAGACAACGAGTCCGTCAAAGAGCGCATGATGGACTCCAACGACCTTGAGCGCGAGCGAGGAATCACCATCCTCAGCAAGGTCGCCTCGTGCAAGTACAAGGGCACGAAAATCAATATCGTCGACACGCCAGGACACGCCGACTTTGGCGGCGAGGTCGAGCGCGTGCTCGCGATGGTGGACGGTGTCCTGCTCGTCGTCGACGCTTGTGAGGGCCCGATGCCGCAAACGCGCTTCGTGCTGAAGAAGGCGCTCGACCACGGCGCGAAGGTCGTGGTGTGCGTCAACAAGATCGACCGCGAAGGTGCGCGCCCGCTCGAAGCCTACGACAAAACGATCGACCTCTTCATCGACCTCGGTGCAGAAGAGGAAGACCTCGAGTTCCCGGTGCTCTATGTCAGCGGCGCACAAGGGTTCGCGCGCACGAAGCCCGACGGCCCAGAACAAGACCTGCAAGTCCTGTTCGAAACGTTCCTCTCCCAGATCCCCGCGCCGAAAGTGCAAGAGGACGGACCGGTCCAGTTGCAGGTCAACAACCTCGATTACAGCGACTATCTCGGGCGGATGTTCGGAGGAAAACTCCTGCGCGGCCGATTGCACGTCGGCGATAGGCTCGCGCTCCACCGCGAGGGCAAGGACACGCCGTTCACCGTCACCAAACTTTGGGTGTACGAAGGGCTGAAGCAGGTCGAGGCAGAGACCGTCGAAGCGGGTGACATCGTGATGATGAGCGGGCTCGACGACGTGCTCGTGTTCGACACGATTTGTGACGCAAGTTTCATCGAGCCGCTCCCGCACATCGAGGTCGAGCCGTCAACCCTCACGATGAACTTCTACGCCAACAACTCGCCGCTGAGTGGAAAGGACGGCGGCAAGTTCCTCACCATCCACAAGATTCGCGAGCGGCTGGAGCGCGAAGAGAAGATCAGCGTCTCGCTCAAGATCGACCGTACCGCCGAGGCCGAGACCGTCAAGGTCGCAGCGCGCGGCGAGATGCAACTCAGCGTCCTCATCGAGACCATGCGCCGCGAAGGGTATGAGATGGCCATCGCTCGACCGCAGGTCATCTATCGCGAGAACGACATGGGCAAGCGCCTCGAGCCGATCGAGCAACTCACGCTCGAGGTCCCCGACGAGTCCCTCGGCGCGATCATGGAGGAACTTAGCAGGCGCAAGGGCGAGATCGAGGACATGGGGTCGCTCGGCAACGGGCGCACCAAGATCGTCGCTTCGATTCCCACGCGGGGCGTGATCGGCTTCCGCAACGTGTTCCTCACGCAGACACGGGGCGCGGGGCTCATGGGCTCGATCTTCGAGGGCTACGAAGTGTTCCGCGGCGAGATCGTCTCGCGCTCCAACGGGTCGCTGATCGCCAAAGACCCGGGCAAGATCACGCGCTATGCCTACGAAGACGTTCAAGAGCGCGGCGTGCTCTTCTATCCCGTCGGCGTCGAGGTCTACGGCGGAATGATCGTCGGGCAGAACGCCCGCGACGAAGATATGGTCGTCAACGCGACCAAGCAAAAAGCCGCGACCAACATGCGCAGCGCGAACGCCGACGCGACCACCGTCCTGGACGCCCACCGGGAGTTCTCGCTCGAACAGGCCCTCTCCTGGCTCCGCGACGACGAACTCCTCGAAGTCACTCCCAAGTCACTGCGCTTCCGCAAGAAGGTCCTCGACCACTCCGAACGCCGAGTCGTCGAGCGCCGCGGCGTCGGCGTCTAGCGTGGCACGGGCGTCCCGCCCGTGTGTGGCTCGACCGTCTCGGTCGAGTCCCTACACTGTCCGACCCCAATGAGCACTGGCTCCAGCCCGCTCCCATCGCCGTGGGCCCCAGACTTCGCTGGGTCCCACGGTTTGATCCGGTGGGCAGACCGTGTGAACCCCGTTCCCTCGCGGCAGACGCGAGTGAGCCACGAATCGCGTTATCATGGGTGGAGACCCATGCTGTCGCGCACTATCTGGCTCATGGCCTTTGCCGCCACCTTCGCCATCGCAGTAGCCTGCGCGTGGGACCGCGATACGCTCGCCGCGGAGGCCAAGGGGCTCCCGCGGGTCGCAGACGTGATAGGCGGGCGTTTTGACCGCAACCCTCCGCTCTACTACGAAATGCGCCTCGAGCGGTCGCTCAAAGCGATTGAGGCAGACTCAGAGGACTTCATCGCGTACGGCGACGCGGCGATCGCGCTCGACAAACTGGGTCGGCCAAACGAAGCGGTCGTGCTCTTGGAAAAGCGCCTCAATGAGTTCTCAAGGCGCAGTTATGCGGATCCGAACAAGAACGAGGGAGAACACCTCTATCAGCTCTATGCGAACCTCGGCACCGTGCGCGCGCACGACTGGGTAAGGCGCGGCGCCGATGCGAAGGACACTGCAGACCTCGTCAAAGCGATCGATGAGATCGACATGGCGATCAAGATCAACCCGGACGCGCACTTCGGTCGTGAGTTTGTGCAATTGGAGCTCATGAAACTGATGCTTCGGGACAAGGGCGCTGCTCTTGGAGAAGTGGTTCCAGAAGAGTTAAGGAACTTGCAGGCAGACTCGTTCAAGGGGCCGACGGACGAGAACAAGAAAGTCGTCGACGGCCTGTGTGGAATGATTGCTCTCGGTGCGGGATGGGACAGCCCGGACATGTTTCGTGTGCTAGCGCGTGTACTTTCTAATCGCGATGAAAGCGTGCTCGGTCGCCTGGCACTCATGCGTGAGGAGGAGCTGCTCAAGCGTGGGAAACGACCGATCTATTCGGAGCCGTTGCGGGAAGGAAAACTGGCGGATCTCACGATGGTCGAGAACACACGTTCGGACGACATGAAGCGGTACTTCACTGCGCTCCGCAAGAACGGTGACGACTATCACAGCAACCGCACGGAATTCATGCTCGCGAAGCTCAAGGAAGGCAAGCACCCGGACACCCACCCAGACTTCTGGGATGGCTACGTCGAAGTCCCGCCGGTCGACCTGCAGGCGCTCGATGCGAAGATCTATAGCCAGAAGCGGACAAAGGCGATGGCTGTACTGCTTCCGGCGGTCGGCCTCACTCTTGGCTGCGTGATCGTCCTTGTCACCATGGTTGCGAGTAAGCGCCGGCGCCGCAACGCCGTCTGATCACTCCCATCACGTCAGACTTAAGTCCCAAAAGACTTGACATCGTGTGTCATAATGACAATGAACATCGCATCTTGACAGCCGATACCCTCAGCGCCCCCTCGGGGTGCGACAGGGCGAACCGACCCCTCCCGGGTCAACCCCAAACCCGAACCAATCCGAACCAACCCGAACCAACCCGGGCGCCCTACCCCCATTTCCCGTTTTAAACGGGAATTCGCGAACTTTCGCCAACGGCCCAAAACCTGCCGAACGACTACAATAGTCCGTCCATGATCCTCGTCGTCGACAACTACGACTCCTTCACCTACAACCTCGTCCAGTACTTGGGCGAGTGCGGTGCCGAGGTCGAGGTCTATCGCAACGACAAGATCGACCTGGACGCGATCGTAGAAAAGCGACCTGACGGCATCGTCCTTTCCCCTGGCCCGTGCACCCCGAAGGAGGCAGGAGTCTGCGTCAACGTCTCCTATGAGGCCTTGAAGCAGGACGGCCGTTTGAAAGGCGTACCCGTGTTCGGTGTCTGCCTCGGCCATCAGACCATCGGCGACGTCGCTGGCGGAACAGTGGCAAGGGCCAAGAAGATCATGCACGGCAAGACCTCGATGGTCGAGCACGACGGCAAAGGGCTTTTCGAAGGTATGCCGAACCCCTTCCGCGCAGTCCGCTACCACTCGCTTGTCGTGACGACAGACACCGTCCCTGCAGGTTTCGTCGTCACTGCGACCGCAAAGGACGATGGGGAAGTGATGGGCATCCGCCACAAGACGCTCCCGATCGAGGGCGTGCAGTTCCACCCAGAATCGGTGCTCACCGAACAAGGCATGACGATCGTGCGCAACTTCGCCAAGCGCGCCGGCGTCATGGTGCGGACGTAACGCTCAGTTCGGCGAGTTCCCACGAGTTGCGCGGCTTGCGCGTCAACGTCATGCGCACGTCCCCCTTGCCCTTCTCAAACGTCACCTTCCCCTGGAGTTTGACGACCAGGGTCGTGTCCTTGAATTCATTCTCGCTGATCCTGAACCCGACGTACGACATCTCCCCGGTCACGAGAGGCCCGAACTCGTCGCTCCACGCCTGAAACTGGGCCCTCGCCTCGGCCTCTGGAAGGAACTCGGCGGAGGTCCGTAGCGCAACATCGTCGTAGTTCCACTGGCTCCCTGCGAGAACGAGGATCTCGTTGCCCTCGACGATCGACTCTTCCTTGGCCTTGTAGAGCGCCTGGTTCGCGTCCTTGAACATCCAGAACACGCCGACCAGGCATCCGAGCACGAGCACCCCGGTCACGAGCAGCGCGATCTTGGTCCCTTTGCGCACCGCCCGTAGTCTAGCCGGACCATGCCAGAATCAGCCGATGTCCCGAACCGTCGTTCCTGCCGCCGAAGCCCTCATCGACCAAGAGATCAAGGTCTTGGACAAGGGGTTCGTGCGGATGGTCGACTATATGGGCGGAGACGAGCGGATCGTGCAGTCGGCGCGCGTCAGTTACGGCGCAGGAACCAAGACGGTCCGCCAAGACCGCGGCCTGATCCACTATCTGATCCGCAACGAGCACACCTCGCCGTTCGAGCAGGTGCAACTCACGTTCCACACGAAGATGCCGATCTTCGTCGCGCGGCAGTGGGTTCGCCACCGCACAGCCCGGCTCAACGAGATCAGCGGGCGCTACTCGATCATGCGCGACGAGTTCTACGTGCCCGAGCCGGACCAGATGCGGGGGCAGAGCACGGACAACAAGCAAGCGCGCAGCGACGAGAGACTGCCCGACCCGGTCGTCGAGGCCATGTTGAAGGAGTTCGTCAACGACCAGAAATCGATCTACCAGCACTACGAGGGAATGATCGAGAGCGGGCTTGCGCGGGAACTGGCCCGGACCAACCTGCCGCTCAGCCTTTATACGGAGTGGTATTGGCAGATCGACCTTCACAACCTCTTTCACTTCCTCCGGCTTCGCATGGACGACCACGCGCAATACGAAATCCGAGTCTATGCTGAGGCTATGGCCAAGTGCGCCCAGGCGGTCGCCCCGCTCGCCTACGAGGCGTTCGAGGAGCACGTCCTGCACGGGGTGCGGTTCAGCCGTGCCGAATGCCAAGCGCTGGTCGCGATGATCGATGGAAAGGCGGCGGGCTTGGAAGGACGATCGCTCGACATCTTCACGAAGAAGTTAGAGAAGATGCGCAGCGCGCAAGCGGTGGAAGAGCCTGAAGAGCCCCAGTTACCGACGCCCGTTTAGGCGGCTTCGCGAGTCTCATAGAGCCGCTTAAGGTGGCGGCGCGCCCCGGCGATCGAAAACATGTCCTCTCGCAGGAGTTTCTTGAGCACAAAGACCGTCTGGATGTCTTGCGGTCGGTAGCGGCGCTGGCCGCCTTCGGTGCGGGTGGGTCGCAGATAGCCGGAGAACTCACGTTCCCAATAGCGAAGGGTGTGGACCTCTACGCCTGTGATTTGGCTGGCTACGCTGATGCTGACAGACCTGCCATTCGTCTCCGGTCGGCTCATTCGAGTAAGTGCTCCTCGGGCAGGCTGGATCACAGCCCGCTAGGTCAATATCGGTACTCCCAGGCAAGATTTACAGGGTGGTTAGGCCGGGAACCTAGGTTCAAACGGCAGGATTCTAGGCTCGCGAACCCTGAGTAGGCGGGGTGCCGTACAATCACAGGGCGCGAATGGAGGACTTCTGTCGCACGCAGAAAGAGGCTTTAGAGAGCCTAGAAAGGCTGGCTCCGGGCGTGCCCTTCCTGGCCCTGGGACAGACCGTCTTCTGGGACGAGCCCATGAAGGCGGGCGTGCTGCAGGCCTGCCGACGTCTGGGGTTTGAGCGACCGTTCCTGAGCGGCATCCACGACACGGACTACTTCGCCAAGTACCCCCACAAGGAACTCCGTAGCGGCTACGCGGCCCTTCCACACAACGACACGGACACACAGGCGCTTTGGAGTGCCGCCGGAGAGTTTTCTGCGTTGTTCGGTTCTGAGACAGTGGTGACGCGCGACCGCTTGGCGGCTGCCGGTGGAAAGGTCGCAATGGTCGCCCAATTGAGGCCGGGCTATCTGGACGAGATCACGGAGGCCTGGGGCTGGCGCGGCGTAGTCTCCTACGGCCGTCGGGCGAGGACGACGTCGGAGACCCCCATGCGGAGGTTGTTCGAAACCCTGTATTCGACGTACGACTGGGCGGTCCAAACAAGCCAGGACGCCCTGGTCGGAGAACAGCGGCCTTCGAGCGACGAGGCGGCGGAGTCCCTGCGCGCCTTGATCTGCGACTCTGCCGACGACTTCGAGTCTCTTAACCTGGCCGAGTTCTATCGTCGGATCGCCCCACGGATGTTTGACAAGGTCGCGGGCGAGCCGCTCCGGGTGGCGACGACTCGCACCACTGAACTCTTGCAGTTCAACAGATCGACTTGCAGCCTTCCTCGCTTCGCAATGGTCGATGTGTTCTTGAACCCGGCGACTCGGTCTCTGGCGTGCGAGGCCTACGATTCTACGGTCGAGGGATCGCAGATGTACGCTCTCGACAAGTTTGGCGCGGGCGCGCTTCCATTCGACCTGCTGATCCCTGGCGTTGGCCGCGGCACGCTCCGGCTCGGCTCGCGCGGTGGCGTCGTCATGACAGAGGATCCTATTGGGTTCTCGTTCAAGAAGCCTGTCGACTCGGTCGCTCGATTGGCCGAAGTCTTGGAGGCCAAGTTCGGCCCCGGCGTCGTCCTCGTAGGCAAGGCCGTGACGCTTGTTGGGATGCTCGCGTCCGAGCACGTGTTCGTGTTCCACGAAGGTGCGAGCAGTTATGTCCCGATGACACGCTCCTTCCACCAGCGGCTCTCCGCGTTCTGGCCATCGATGCGGCTGAACCCGATCCTGCGCGTCAAGTACGAGCCCTGGGACGCGCTCGAGGTCAGCAAGGCGTGGTTCCGACTTCCGGAACCGTTGCGAAGGCCATTCGGTGCAGAGGAGATGAGCGCGGAGAGTTTCTCGAAGCGCTGGAGGCGCGTCGCCGAGGAGCAGGCGAAGGTTCTGGAAGACCTCGCTTTGATGCGCCGACCGCTGGAACTCATCAAGTTCTTGGACAAGAACGAGGGCGGCCAGTGGTCTTGTTTGGCAAGCGAATACGAGGCGATGCACCGAGACATGGCGAGCCTGCACGTCGAAGTGCAGGCGGAGCGTTCTCGTCGTGCGAAAGTGATCCGAGAGTGGAAGAGGCTACGGACCGAACGCGCCCAACTCGAGACGAAGATGGGTGCCCACTGGCGCGAAAGGGTCTTTGAGAAGTCTCCGAGCAAAGCGGACCTCGCCAAGCGCGAAGGCTTTAAACGAGACCTTGATGCGGTTGTAGAAAAGATCGCCGCTCAACGGTCTAAGTGGCGCGAGTCTGTCGATGCGCAGAGATCCATGGTGGGTTCGCAGAAACTCGATCGGGCACGGGACAGGCGCAAGAGCATCGCCTTCGAGGCTGAACTGATGCGCATGAAACTGATCCGCGAGGCGGTGATCGCCACAGACGGCTTACGGCGCGCGGGGCACCGTCCTTCGGCATGGTGGTTCCCGCTCGTGAGCCCCGACGGGGCCTGGTACCGGGCGACAATGGAGCGCGCGAGGTACTACTTGGAGCCGCTGACTTGAGCCCACTGCCGTTTTGGAAGACCCAGACGATCGGAAACGACTTCGTTTTGTTGCACGCCGAGGACCTTGTGCGCCTCGGGTTCGACGATCCGACGCCTCTCGCCATCAGGTTGTGCGAACGCAAGTTCGGGATCGGCAGCGACGGATTGCTCGTGGTTGCGACCGAAGACGACGGTTTGCACCTACGGATGTTCAATCCCGATGGGACTGAGGACTTCTGTGGAAACGGGCTTCGTTGCGCCGCCGCACACGCGTATCGCTTGGGCTGGGTCGAGCGCGAGCACCGCATCGAGCACTTCGGTCGTCTGGTCTCGGCGCTCGTGCAACCGGACGGCGCGGTCATGACGGCGATCGGCCCTGCAGTCTATGAGCCAGAAGACGTTCCGATAGCCCGCAAAGAGCCATTGATCGATGAGGAGGTCCTGGGTTATGTCGGCTCAGCATTGAACGCAGGCTCTACTCACTTTGTGACTTTTGTGCGCGAGATTCCTGACGACGACGAGTTCTTAAAGGCTGGGCCCGCGATCGAGGAGCACAAGTTGTTCCCCGAGCGCACGAGCGTGATCTTTGCTGTAGAGGATGGTGTCCGCAGGCTCCGTATCCGGATCTGGGAGCGCGGCGTCGGCGAGACGCTGGGGTGCGGAACCGGCAGTAGCGCGGCCGCGGCTGAATGGATGCGGCGGCACGGTCAGGCCGGGATCGTCGAGGTCATCAACCCAGGAGGATCGCTCGTCGTCCACGCGGACACAGTAGGAGGAAGCCTCGTGACGACTTCGAGTCCCTTCGAACCGTTCAGCGGAACGACTGAAGTCGGGGCGCTTCAACGCGTGCGGCTTGCGAGATAGCGCCGCATAGCGTCGAGCGTGCTCTTGCTGACGTGGTGCTCGATTCCTTCGGCGTCTGTCTCGGCCGTGTGCTCGGGTACTCCAAGGGCGATCAGGAACTCAAGCACGACCTGGTGCCTCGCCTCAGACTCTTTGGCTGTCCTGCGGCCCTTCTCGGTCAAGTGGATGCTCCGGTATGGCTCGGACGTGACATAGCCCTCGCGGATGAGTCGTTTGATCGTCTTTCCGACAGTGACTTGGCTGACGCCCAACCGAGTTGCGAGGTCGACAGCTCGCGCCTCGCCCGTCTCGCGAATGAGCCTGTCGATGAGTTCGACATAGTCCTCGGCGGTCTCGAGGCTGTGGTCCTGTCGCGTTCTCTCGAAGCGGTTCACTGGCACCAATACTACACCGCGGACTTGTACGCCTCGCCGATTTCGGGATGCTGACAAACGAGCGCTTCGACCTTCGCCCGCTCGGCAAGGCCGCCAATCGCTCCGATCCCTTGGCAGTTCAGCGCCGCCGCGGCAGCGGCAAACTGCAGGCAGAGTGCGAGTTCCCATCCCTTCTCAAATCCGTAGAGCATCCCGGCTCGGAAGACGTCGCCTGCTCCCGTCGCGTCGACGACTCCCTCGACAGGATAAGGCGGCAAGTGCCGGATTCCGCGCTTCTGGTCGCCCAGGAAGAACCCGTTCGCGCCGTCGGTCAGGATCGCCGTACATTGGTGCTTCTTCAGCCAACCTTGGAGCCAGCGCTTGTTCTGATAGGCGTCTCCCGCCTCGCCGACCCAAGAGGTGCTGCTTTGCCAGAAGCAGCCTGGCGGCAGTTGCTCGTTCTCGCGCACGAAGTCGAGCGCATAGACGTGCATTCCGGTCGAATGGGCCTTGAGGGCCGCCTGGCGCGCGATCGCTCCGTGATTGGGGTCGGCCGTGAACCACTTGCCAGGCTTGTACGGAATGTGCGGGGACAGGCTGCGCCTTTCCATCTCTGCAAAGCCCCTTCCGTACATGGTGCGCTCGCCGTCCGGGGTCACATAGATGTGGCAGACGGGCGCCGGAAACTCGCCTTGTGGGTAGATCGCGTCGCCGAGCCCGTGCTCTTCAAGGAGTCTGGCGAGGATGCGTGCGTTCTCGTCCGAGCCGATCGGGTTGCCAACGAGCACGACCTGCCCGCCCCACTTCTTGAGGGCGGCGGCGGTGTTGGCGGCCTCTCCCCCAAGGGACTTTCGCTCGCTGCCGATCTCGACATATCCGCCCTTAGGCGCGAGGCTAGGAACCAGGTAGGTGAGGTCCAAGCACACAGTGCCATAGACCAGGGTCATGTTCTTATTGTGGCGAACGGGCTGGTACATTGGAGCCGATGATCTGGTTGCAGGCCGTTGCCTGCTTCGTGGCTTGGACCGCCTACGGGCTTTTGCTCCGCCGATCCTCCGACCGTATCCGTTCCCAGATGCACGCCGCGAGCCGAGGCAAGCGGGTCTTCTTGGGCAGCGCTGGGCTCCTGATCGGGCTCGGAGTGCTTGCTTTGGGACTTTGGCTGGTCGGGGCGAACGGCGGGCTCGGTGCCGACGGGCTGAAGCCCTGGGCGTGGCTCGCTGTCGCGGCTGTGGGCGTCGTGTTCGTGCATCTGCAGGTTCTGGGTGCCGCAGCAATGGTGAGCCTGGTCATCGAAGAGGAAACCGCCCGTAGGCGGCGCTCGTCTGCCTTTCCGGAGAAGGAACAGAAATGAACTATCGACCGTTGTTCGTCGTTGTGGTCGCCCTGCTAGGGGCCTTAGGATTCTCGCAGGAGCCGACTGCCCAGCAGAAGGCAGCGGACTTGGTCCTGACAAAGGTCAAGAAGCTGGAGGTCTACAACCAGATCTTGCCCGTGCTGATGACTCCGGACCAGATCAAGGCGCTGCTCCCCATCATCGAGAAGCACCGGGCAGAGGCGGCGAAACTCGAGGCCGAGGAGTACAAGTGGCTTTCGAGCATCGACAAGGAACTCAGCGACATCTTGAAGTCCGCGGAAGAGAAGGGCAAGATCCCCGACGAGAAAGTGATGGAGACGATCGTGCTCTACTTCAACGCGTTCGTCATCAAGAGGAGGGCGCTCGTGAACGAGACAGTCGCCGAACTCACCAAGGTGATGAAGGAGAAGTTGAACGAAGGACAGGTGCGCGCCGCGGCCAACGCGCTCGATGTTCGCTTCTACAACCTCACCAAGCCGAAAGAGGAACTGACCGAGGCCGAGAAACTCGACACATGGGTCAGGGTCGTGCTCCTTGAGAACCACGCCTACTACATCATGCTCGAACTTTCCAAGAAAAAGTGACGTACTTCCCCGAGGTTCCTTCTCCCGTTTCTTACGAGGGTCCGCAGTCACGGAACCCTCTTTCGTTCAAGCACTACGACGCGACTGCGCTCATCGGCGACAAGACGATGGCAGAGCACTTGCGATTTGCCGTGTGCTACTGGCACACGATGCGCGGTGGCGGCAGCGACCCGTTCGGGGCACCCACGGCGACTCGACCTTGGCCCCTTGAAGTCCGTTCTCTCGAGGACGCGCGCAAGACGATGGACGCCGCGTTCGAGTTCTTTCAGAAGTTGGGCGTCGGGCTCTGGTGCTTCCACGACATCGACGTCTCACCGGAAGGCTCAACGCGTCAGGAGTATGTCGACAATTTGGGGGCGATGGTCGACTACGCGGCGGCCAAGCAAAGGGAGGCTGGCGTGAAGTTGCTGTGGGGCACGGCGAACTTGTTCAGCCATCCGCGATACCAGTGCGGGGCGGCGACCAACCCTGACCCTGAGGTGTTCGCCCACGCTGCGCTCCAGGTGAAGAGCGCACTGGAGGCTACCCACGCGCTCGATGGCGCCGGGTACGTGTTTTGGGGCGGCCGAGAGGGATACGACACACTTTGGAACACCGACTTGCAGTGCGAGCGAGAGAACCTCGCCCGTTTGCTGCATCTCGCGGTCGACCACGCACAGAAGATCGGCTTCAAGGGGCAGTTTTACATTGAGCCAAAGCCGATGGAGCCGACGCGCCACCAGTATGACAGCGACGTCGAGTCGTGCTTGAACTTCTTGCGCGAGTTCGATTTGCTTGGTCACCTGAAGCTTAACGTGGAGACGAACCACGCCACGCTCGCCGGGCATTCGATGCAGTACGAACTCCGCGCAGCGCGCGAGGCTGGCGCGCTTGGATCGATCGATGCGAACACGGGAGACGAACTCGTTGGCTGGGACACTGACCAGTTTCCGACGAACGTATATCTCACCACGCAGATCATGCTCGAAGTGCTTGCGATGGGCGGTTTCACGACGGGCGGCCTGAACTTCGACGCCAAGGTGCGGCGGGCCTCGCACGAACCGATCGACCTCTTCCATGCCCACATTGGTGGGATGGACGCCTTTGCACGAGGATTGAAGGCGGCCTACGCGATCACGCGCGACGGGCGACTGGCGGAATTGGTGGAAGAAAGGTACTCAGGCTGGAACGCTGGCCTGGGAGAACGGATTAGAAACGGTAGGGCCACGCTGGGCGAACTCGCCGAGCACGCCCTTTCGGCAGGGGAACCTGCGAGGCGGTCTGGTCGCCAGGAGTTTCTCGAGAACCTGGTCAACGAGTACATATGAACAACACGAAGACGCTTCTGTTGCCCGCGGTATTGATCCTAGTGTTCGGATTCTTGATCGTTGTCGCAGTTCGTAGCGGCATGACGAACGCGACTTCTAAGAAGGGCGGAGAGTTGGCGATCAAGTTCGGCACCGACATCGATGCAGCACTCGAGGCCGCCGGCAAGGAAGGGAAGATCGTGATGATCGACTTTTACGCCGACTGGTGCGGGCCGTGCAAGGCGATGGAAGAAGAAGCGTTCACCGACGATAGCGTCGCCGAATTGCTTTCCGGCGTGGTGGCGGTGAGGGTCGACGTGGACAATCCCGGTGCGAACGAAAAGTGGGCGAGCGACCTGCGTGTACAGGGCATTCCTGACGTCGTCTTCTTGACGGCAGAAGGCAAGGTCATCGACCGAATCGTCGGCTATGGCGACGTCGACGGGTTCAAGAAGGAAGTCAGGTCGATCCTCAAGAAAGCACCATAATCGCCGCATGTTCGATGAGGACTTCGAAGAGGCTTGGCGCCTTCGGTACGGCTCAGATCCTGTCTTGTCCGACGTGCCGCCGCGGTTTCTTGCGCACAGGTCCGTGCGACGGTACTCCGACCGAGAGGTCCCCGAATCGCTTGTGAGCGGGCTGGTTGCGGCGGCTCAGAGCGCGGCGACAAGCAGCAACCTGCAGTTGTGGTCGGTGATATCGGTGCAAGACCCTGGGCGCCGTACTGAGGTCGCGAGACTGTGCGCCGACCAGAAGCAGGTACACACTGCGCCGTGGTTCTTAGCGTTCTTGGTGGACCACTATCGGTTGCGCCGTTGCGCGGCATTGGTTGGTGAGGAGTGCAAGGGCCTCGACTACAACGAGTTCTACACGATGGCGGTGATCGACGCGGCGCTGGCGGCGGAACGGATGGTCTGCGCAGCGGAGGCTTGCGGACTTGGGATCTGCTACATCGGGGCGTTGCGCAACGATCCCTTCGCCGTAGCGAAACTGCTCGATCTGCCGTACGGCACGTTCGGCGCGTTCGGGCTTTGCATCGGTTACCCGGAAGGTGAGGCAGCGATCAAGCCCCGCCTGCCACAGTCGTCCGTGTGGTTTCGCGAACGGTACGACCCCGAAGTGGGTGTGGGCGATTATGACGACCGCATGGGCGCGTTCAACGAGTCGCAGCGGATGAAGGGCGATGTCTCGTGGTCGATGCGTTCTGGCCGGCGGGTCGATGAAGGGCACTTGACTGGCAGGGAGGTGCTTGCAGACTTCCTCAAAGAACGCGGCTTCCTGCATCGATAGGAAAAAATGCCCCGCCGTTGTGGCGGGGCTATTCGTTGGACCAGTACGTTGCGATAGTAAAAGCGGTTAGCGCGACCTCTGCGAGCGGAGGAACGCAGGGATGTCGAAGTCGATCTCGTCTAGGCTTGCGACCTCGAATCCGCGTCCGGGCGTGTCGGTGGCGACGGGTTGTGGTTCGGGCTCGGTCTGCGTCTCGGGGGCTTCAGCCCGCACGAAGACCTCCCGATCGCGCAGGGTGGTCGGCGCGTAGTGCATGCCTGCGGCGAGGAGCGTGACCGAGACTTGTTCGCCCATCGATTCGTCGAAGACCTGGCCCATATAGATGGAGGCCTCGTCCGCATCGGCGAACTGCATGATGTACTCCATCGCGTCTTGGGCCTCGCCGATCGTGAAGTCGGGGCCAGCGGTGATATTGACCAGAAGGCGCTTTGCGCCCTGGATGTCGGTCTCGAGCAGCGGAGAGGATACGGCCTGCTCCGCGGCGATGCGCGCGCGCTTCTCGCCGGTGCCGCGTCCGAGGCCCATGAGGGCGACGCCAGCGGACTTCATGACGCTGCGCACGTCGGCGAAGTCGACGTTGATCATGCCGGGTCGCATGATGATGTCGCTGATCCCTTGGACACCCTGCCGCAGGACGTCGTCGGCGTAGAGGAACGCGTCTTGGAGGGAGGTACGTCGTTCGACGACGCTCAACAGTTTCTCGTTCGGAATGACGATGAGCGTGTCGACGTGCTCCTTGATGCGCTCGACTCCTTCTTCGGCGATCCGTCGCCTTTTGGGCCCCTCGAAGCCGAACGGCTTCGTGACGACGCCCACGGTCAGGATGTCCATGCGCTTGGCAAGTTCCGCGACGACCGGGGCCGCGCCCGTGCCCGTTCCACCGCCCATTCCGGCAGTGACGAACACCATGTCCGCGCCCTCGATTTGTTCGATGATCTCTCGTTCGGACTCCTTGGCGGAGGCTTGCCCTCGCGAGGGGTCGCCTCCAGTGCCTAGCCCGCGGGTCGTTCCCCTTCCCAGCGCGATCCTGGTGGGTGCGAAACTGACGTCCAGGGCCTGCATGTCCGTGTTGAGGGCGACGAAATGGACGCCCTCGACAGAGGTCTGGATCATTCGGTTGACGGCGTTGCAGCCGCCACCGCCGACCCCGAGGACTTTGATCACGGCCCTCGAATCGAACAGGTTTTTCGATGTCATCGCGTTGCTTGGTCCCGGCGCTTTCCGCGCGTGCGCACGGGCTACTCGTCAGGACGGACCGCCGCGAACAAAAGCCGCAGTCCCGAAGCGAACCGGGCGCGATCTTTTCCACAGGTGTATGATCGGGCCCATGGCCAAGCCGATCGTCGGGATCATCATGGGGTCCGACAGCGACCTGCCCACGATGCAGGCGGCAGAGGAGGTCCTCCTCGCCTTTGGCGTCCCGTACGAGTTGGAGATCGTCTCTGCGCACCGCACTCCGGACCGCATGGCGAAGTACGCGCAGACGGCGCGCAAGCGCGGGCTCAAGGTCATCATCGCGGGAGCAGGAGGGGCCGCCCACCTGCCAGGAATGGTCGCTTCTTGGACGACTCTGCCCGTGATCGGGGTGCCAGTCGAGAGCAAGACTATGAAGGGGGTGGACTCGCTCTATTCGATCGTGCAGATGCCCAAGGGCGTGCCGGTCGCTTGTGTGGCGATTGGTAACGCCTATAACGCCGGGCTGCTCGCCATAAGGGTGCTGAGCGCCAACAACGCGACATTGGCGAAGCGGCTCGAGACCTACGCCAAGAGCCAGACTGCGGCCGTGATGAAGAAGAACAAAGAGGTCGCGCGAAAGGGATGAGCGCACAGATCCTCGACGGGCTCGCCCTCGCCAGACAGATTCGGGCCGAACTCAAGGAGCGGGTAGCCGCGATGTCTGTCGTCCCGCGCATTGAGGCGATCGTGGCCTCGCAGGACCCCGCTTCGCTCGCTTATGTGGCGATGAAGCAGAAGTGGGCGGACATGTGCGGCATGGCCAGCGGAACATGGGCCGCCGGGCCAGAGACCACTCAGGAAGAACTTCTTGCCCAAGTGCGACGGCTCAACGACGATCCGGCCGTGCACGGCGTGTTGCTCCAGCACCCGCTGCCGAAGCATTTGGACGAGCAGGCCGCGCTCCAGGCGCTGGGCGACGGAAAGGACGTCGACGGGATCACACCGGCCTCTCTCGGTCGGTTGACGGCCGGTCTGCCTGGGTTTCGGTGTGCGACTCCGCTCGGAATGATGAAACTGCTCGACCACTATGGGATCGTGTGTGAAGGCAAGCACGCCGTCGTGATCGGCCGGTCGGTGATCCTGGGAAAGCCGGCGGCGCTGATGCTGCTCGAAAAGAACGCGACGGTGACGGTCGCCCACTCCAAGACCCGGGATCTGCCGAGCCTGGTGAAGCAGGCTGACATCGTGGTCGCCGCGGTGGGCCGGGCCGAGATGGTGAAGGGCGATTGGCTGAAGCCTGGTGCGGTCGTGCTCGACGCGGGCTATAACAAGGTCGAGGGCCGCGAAAAGGACGTGGGCGACTGCGAGTTCTCAACTTGTAGCGAGGTCGCGTCTTGGATCACACCTGTGCCTGGCGGCGTCGGGCCGATGACGGTGGCTTCGCTTTTGTGGAACACGGTGGAGGCCGCATCGCGGGCATAATCGACTTATGCGGTCCGCATTCCTCGTCGTCGCACTCCTTACCCTCGGCTGTGCCAAAAAGGACGTGGCGGTGCCGCCCAAGCCGCTCAAGACCCCGGAAGAAGTAACTGGCGTCGTTAAGGAAGGATGGTCTGAGGAGCAAGTCCTCGAAGCGTGCGGTGGCCCGAAGGAACGGTTCCCCATGGATGCGCCCAACGCGGACACGAAGTGGATCTACGATATCCCTGCAGATAAGCCGACGCACCGAGTCCAGGTCTTTTTCAAGCAAGGCAGATTGACGACGACCGCGACGATCCCGTTCTCCGACGCACCGAGCGGCCCGTCGCGGTAGACAGTCGACCTTTTCGCGTGCTGCAAGTCCCTGCAGCGCAGCTCCCAAATCCAAGGGGCGTAGAATGACGCCAGATGGCTTGGACGGACTATCGGGAGTTCCTTTCGGCGCTGGAGAAGGCTGGCGAACTGCGGCGCGTCACTGAGGCGGTCTCGCCTTACCTCGAAGTCACCGAGATCGCCGACCGCGTGATGAAGGCGGGCGGGCCGGCTCTGCTTTTCGAGAACGTCGTCGGCCCGCCGCACCGGCTGGGCACCCCCGACCCGCGCAGCGCCGTGATGGGGATGCCGTCGCTGTTGAGCGGGGCCGGTTCGAGCCCCCCCTCCCCGTCTCCTGGGGAGGGGGCAGGGGGAGGGGGCGATGCAAAGCTTCGGGGCACTTCCTCCCTCGCCGACGCGGTGCGCGCGGCGAGTTCGCAGACCCCCACCCTAACCCTCCCCCAAGGGGGAGGGAACGCGGAGTGGGTGCCACTGCCGAGCGTGCGCTACGAGCACGCGATCTCGATCAACGCGATGGGGTCGCGCAAACGAATGTCGATGGCGCTCTCGTGCGACGACTTTGAAGAGCACGCGGAGCGCATCGCAAAGTTGCTCCCACCTCCGATTCCGAAGTCGCCGAAGGAAGCGATCGGCATCGTCATCGACGCGTTCAAGGAAGTCAAAGACACGATCCCGAAGACGGTGAGCAGTGGCCCGTGCCAAGAGATCGTCATGCAGGGCGACGAGATCGACCTGCGCAAGCTCCCGATCCTCACGTGCTGGCCGGAAGACGGTGGGCCGTTCATCACCCTGCCGCTCGTGTTCACCTACGACCCGAACACGGGCAAGCGCAACGTCGGCATGTACCGCATGCAACTCTACGACCGCAACACGTGCGGCATGCACTGGCAGATGCACAAGACGGGCATGCGGCACATGGAAGAGGCGCAAAGTTCCCTCCCCCTTGGGGGAGGGTTAGGGAGGGGGTCAGTGCCGGAAGGTTGCATCCAAGTCGCGGTCGCGCTCGGAGGCGACCCCGCCTACACCTTCTCCGCCATCTCACCTCTCCCGCCCGGCCTCGATGAGATGGCGTTCGCAGGCTTCCTCCGACGCAAGAACGCCGAGCTCGTGCAGTGCAAGACGATCGACATGAAGGTCCCCGCAGACGCGGAGATCGTGCTCGAAGGCTACGTCGATCCGCAAGAGAGAAGACTCGAAGGTCCGTTCGGCGACCACACCGGCTACTACTCGCTCGCGGGGATGTTCCCGGTGTTCAACTGCACGTGCGTCACGATGCGACAGAACGCGATCTACCCCGCGACGATCGTCGGCCAGCCGCCGATGGAGGACGGATGGATGGGCAAGGCGGTCGAGCGCATCTTCATGCCGATGATCCGCCTCACCGTGCCGGAGATCGTGGACATCCACCTGCCGGTCGAGGCGTGCTTCCACAACGTCGCGTTCGTCTCGATTCGCAAAAAGTATCCGGGCCACGCGTACAAGGTGATGAACGCGATTTGGGGTCTTGGGGGATTGGCGTTCACAAAGTTCGTGTTCGTTTTCGACGAGGACGTTGATGTCCAGGACACCGCGCAGGTGCTGTTCCGCCTCGGCGCGAACTGCGATCCTGGGCGCGACGCGCTGCACTCGCGCGGGCCTGTGGACCAGTTGGACCACGCGTCGCTGGCCGAGGGCTTCGGCGGCAAGATCGGCTTCGACTGCACGCACAAATGGCCGGGCGAGAACGGCTTCTCCCGCGACTTCCCCAAACTGATCGAGATGTCGCCGGAGGTCAAATCCCGCATCGACGCCTTGTGGCCAAAGCTGGGGCTGTAGAAGGCACCCAAAAGGGGTCGCAGAAACCGGCCGTGTCCGGATAACCTGCGCACATGGGCATCCTCAAGAAGCTCTTCGGCAAACCAGCTCAGAACCAGCCAGATCCCGCCGAGCAGGCTGTCATCGTCACGACAGACCGCGTCAACATGTCGAACTTCAGTGAGAGGTTCGACGAGATCAGTGCGCTGGAGGACGCGCTCGATCAGCGCATCAACGATGCAGGGGTCGGCGAGTTCGACGGCAACGAGGTCGGCCCGGACGACTACACGCTTTATATGTACGCCCCCGATGCTGAGAGGCTCTTTGCCGCAGTCGAAGACGTCTTGCGTGGAAACGGAGTCACCCAGGGAGGCAAAGCGAGCATCCGCTCGGGCCCGCCGGGATCACCTGAGCGCGTCGTGAACCTTTAGTCTATGGGACTGTTTGGCAAGAAGGGTCCGCCCAGCGCGGAGGAAGTCGCAAAGCGAGCACTAGTACTCGCATGCTTGGTTGGCCGAGGGCTGCTCATTCCGCCGCGCGAGATGATCGCGCAACTGCAAGAACAGTGGGGCAGCGATGGTCCGAAGATGCTGGCGCAACTGATGGACAAGAACAAACAAGGTGGGATTGAAAGGCTCAGCCACCTATCTGTCGAGAGCGATGTCACAAGAAGCGAGCGAGAGTTCTTTCAAAAGCCGCTCTACCGGCTCACTGAGCAGCAGCTTTACAACGCCTCTTGGCGCACTGAGGCATTGCGATCGCTACTCTGGACATTGTGCGTCACGGATAGTCCTGGCCCTTTCGACGAAGAGTCTGATCCGGTTGAAATTGTGAAAGCGTGCACGGAAAGCGTTTCACCTACGAGCGCTTCGATCAGGCCACCTGATGAGCTCGAAGCTCAGCGGACTATCGCCGAGATGTGGCACTGGCGGAGCAGGACGCGTGAACTGCAGGAACGGCCCGAGCCGATCCCGCTGCCGCCCGAGATCACCATGGAGGAGGTGATCAAGATGAGCGCCGAAATGATGGTCCAGCGCGGTGCGTTTCCGTCCACGATCGGTGACGACTTCGCTGCTATGGGAAGGCCCTACCGCGACCTCACAGTTGAAGAGTGGACGATCGTGCGATCGATCACAATGGAGCGGCACTATGCACTCAACTGGGTGTGCGGCTACGCGCCACGGAACGACTGGGACCGCACACCGACCGACACTTAGGAGCGCAAGAACGCGGCGACCTCCGCGAGCCCCGGCTTGTAGCCGTCCGAAGTGTCGACGCGCAGGGTCGGCACATCCAGCGCAGGCGTCTCGTATTCCTCCGCCGGCAAGTCCGGGTGCATCGCAGCAAAAACCGGGTCGCGCCGCGCCCGCTCCTCCCACCGCGAACGCGCCAACTCAGCCGGAACCTCGCACAACACGACGCGCACCTCGGCGACTTCCATCACCGGCGCAAGGCGCGACGCCCACACGCCGTGCTGAAACGCCGCCTCCGCCACCACGTCCCCCAAACTTGCAATCCGCAAGACCTCCGTGAAGAAGGCCTCTGTAGCACGCAACGCCAACCCCCGGTCTCCGGCCATATCCATGCCGAGTTCTTTGAGCATCGCCTCCTTGATCCCGTCGCGCGTCACCAGCGGCCTCCCGAGCGCAGAAGCAATCAACGGCGCCAGCGTCGTCTTTCCCGAACCCGGCCTGCCCGTCACCACCGCCACCATTACGTAGAGCATATCTGCGATGCACTACAATGGGAGAGACTGCAGATGCCTAAGACAGCGACCACGGTGAAGTTCAAGGCCCAGCTCCTGCGCCCGGTAGAGAAGGGGCCGTGGACTTTCTTGCGACTGCCGATCGAGGCGAGCAAGAAACTGCCGACACGCGCGATGTGCAGCGTCGAAGGCACTTTCAACGGTGCCGCGTTCTGGACCACGCTCCTCCCTGACGGCGAAGGCGGGCATTGGATGAAGGTCGAGAAACCCCTCTCAACTAAGGCGAAGGTGCAGGCGGGCGACACGGTCGAGCTCGAGGTCGCGCCGATGGCGAAGGAGCCCGAGCCCACCGTCCCACCGGACCTGAAGAAGGCGCTCGCTGCCGCCCCGCCGATGGCGATGGAGACCTGGAACTCCATCACGCCGATGGCGAGGCGCGACTGGTGCTTCTGGGTCGTCAGCGCGAAGAAGCAGGAGACGCGCGACAAGCGCGTCAGCGTCGCGATCGACAAGATGAGCAAGGGCAACAAGCGGCCTTGCTG
>CAZGXW010000005.1:58956-67797 GCA_964529975.1 uncultured Fimbriimonadaceae bacterium | reverse complement strand
CGGCGGCGGCTTCGGCGGCGGCGGCTTCGGCGGCGGCGGCGGCTTCGGCGGCGGCCTTGGCGGTGGCGGGCGCGGCCGATAAGGCTACGCCCGACTCGTTGGATTTGCGATTGCTAGAGAGGATATTGGGATGACATTGAATGGACTGAAATCAGTCGGGGCAGCGCTTGCTCTGACGGCCGTACTGGCGCTGGGGAGCGTGGCGTCGGCACAGGTCGGACGGGCATCGCGCGTCGACATCAAGCTGAAGGACGCGGACCTGCATTCCGCGACGGCTGCCGTCACGGCGCAGACCGGCATCAAGTTCGTGATCGCTGACACGACGAACGTGTTCAAGTTGGTCACGATGAGCATCAACGACGTCTCTGCAGAGGAGGCCGTCCGCTACATTTGTGAAGCGGCCGGCGCCACATGGAGCGTCGACGAGAACGGCGTGTTCATCATCCGGCACAAGTCGGACGTGACCACCACCACGCCTCCTCCGGCGGAACTTCCGATCCGCGTGCCAGTCCGCGTGCAAAAGATCAAGCTGATGAAGGCTGATCCCTACCACGTGCACAGCATGCTGGTCGACCCAGAGAACGCCACAGCAAAGGACAGCCTCCAAATGCTGAACGAAGAGGCGCTCAAGATGGTGCCGAAGAACAGTTCCTACGCGCCCGCGCCGCTCGTCATGGTCGGCCAAGGCACGCAGAACGTGTTCCACCCGTACTCGGCGTCCAAGGGTCAAGAAGGCCTCGCGACGAACAACAACGGCATCGTCCTTCCCGACGAGAACCCCTCGCTTCAAGGCGGCTTCGGTGGCGGCCTGCAGGGCGGCGGCGGTGGTCTTGGAGGCGGTGGTGGACTAGGCGGCGGCGGCCAGCAGGGCGGAGGCCAGGGCGGCCTCGGTCAGGGCGGCGGCGTCGGTAGCGCGACCGGACTGGTCGGCGGCCAAGGCTTCGTACCCCAGGGCATCACCAGGGTGGCCTACGACCCGACCGACAACAGCCTGATCGTTCAGGGCACCGACGAGGCGATCCGCGAACTTGAGCAACTCATTGCGCAGTTCGACGTCGCTCCTCGCCAGGTGGTCATCAAGTTGGAGTTCATCACGACCTCTAACTCGCTCGACCGAGCCCTCGGCATCGACTGGTTCTACCAGCGCGGTTCCGTGTTCGCTGGCGTCCGACCGGGCACCTTCGCCCGAGCGGCCGACCCGATCTTCCTGAACTACGCGACTGGCAACATCTCTACGCGACTCCGCACCCTCCTCACCGAGGGCTGGGGCCGAACGGTGACGGCGCCACTCATTCGCACGCTGAACAACCAGCCGGCAACGCTGGTCAATGCGGCGCAGACGACCATCTTCATCAACCAGGTCACGAACGGCCCCAGCGGCATCATCATCACGCCGCAACCGGTGCCGCTCACGGCCACGACGGCCCTTGCGGTCACCCCGCGCATCAACAACGACGATACGATCACCGTGTTCCTCCAGCCGCAGCTTCAAGGCTTCGGCCAGTTGAAGCGCGGGCCGGACGGTCAGGAAATCCCTGACATCTTGCAGCAGTCGATCTCGGTCGTGGCGCGCGTCAGGAGCGGTGAGACCATCGCCCTCGGCGGACTGACCAACAAGGTCGACAACTACTCCCAGTCTCGTATTCCGATCCTGAGCGACCTCCCGATCATCGGGCAGTTGTTCCGAGGCCGGAACACGAACACGTCCACCAGCGAACTGATCATCTTCGTGACGCCCACAATCGTCGCCGAAGACAACTACGGCCTCGGGCCCTAGTCAGTGCGCTTAGGACAGACAGTATCCTTTCAGCAAGGCGGCAGGAACCGAGTTCCTGCCGCCTCTTCTTCTTAGCAACATGGGATGTCTCATCCTCGTCGGCATGATGGGCTCTGGCAAGACCACGGTCGGCCGGATCCTCGCCGGACGACTCGGCATCCCGTTCCGCGACACGGACAAGATGATCACCCACATGCTGGGGCGACCTGTGCACCTCTTGTTCAGGCACTACGGCGAAGACGCGTTCCGGCAGCACGAGACCCGGCTGCTCCAAGACCTGGAGATCGAGGAGTGCGTGCTTTCGACAGGGGGTGGCACGGTCATCCGCGACGAGAACTGGACCGAACTGAAGAGGCTCGGCAAGACGGTGTTCCTCGACGTCGACCTCGAGGTTCTCAAGAAGCGGTTGACAACGGCGAAGAAGGTCAGGCCGTTGCTCGAGGCGCCGGGCTGGCAAGACCGCATCGACCAACTGATGGCGGAACGTAGGCCCAAGTACGAGCGGGCCGACGTTGTTCTTCGTCTTAAGGACGAGGACGCGGCGGCGGTCGCCGAACTGGTCCTGAAGGCGATCGGACGATGACGACGACAGTGCGCCATGCGCGTGGCAGTTATCCCGTCGAGGTGACAGACCTCGCTGGCGTCTACTCTCGTCTGCGGCTTGGCGACCATATCGTCACGGACCACAACGTTCGGGACGCCGTGCGGCTGGATCGAGAGCACTTAGCGGTCGAGCCTGGCGAGAAGAGCAAGAGCCTGCGGACGTACGGGCAGGTCCTTGAATGGCTCGCGACAAGAGCGGACCGCGGCAGCCGCGTCGTTGCGCTCGGTGGAGGCGTCGTAGGCGACCTGGCGGGTTTTGCATCAGCGACCTACATGAGGGGCGTGGACCTCTTGATGGTGCCGACGTCGCTCCTTGCGATGGTGGATTCGTCGGTCGGCGGAAAGGTCGGGATCGACCTTCCGCAGGGCAAGAACATGGCGGGGGCGTTCTGGCCGCCCGTCGGGGTGCTCATCCCGATCGACACGCTGGAGACGCTTCCGAGGCGAGAGTTCATTAATGGCTGCGCAGAGGTTTGGAAGTACGGGGCGATCCTCGACGCGGCGCTCTTTGAACGACTGGAACGGGAGCCTCTTGGACTTGCGAGCCCTGACATTGCCGAGGTCATCTCAAGGTGCATCGATCTCAAGAAAGGCGTCGTAGAGGAGGACGAGCACGAGACCACTGGGCTGCGGGCCGTCCTCAACTTCGGACACACCGTCGGCCACGCCATCGAGAAGGCGATGGGTTATGAAGGAATGTTGCACGGAGAGGCCATAGCCATTGGGATGGTGGTGGAGGCCCGGCTCGCCCATAGGCTCGGATTGGCCCCTGAGAGCCTCTCTGAGCGGCTTCTGGCCGGTCTTGGGCTGACTGGGCTGCCGACCGCCTTGCCTCCGAGCCTAACCCCTCAGGCGCTAGTCGAGTCCATGCGGCGGGACAAAAAGGCGAAGCGGAACGCGCTGGCCTTCAGTCTCGTTACTGAAATCGGCACGTGTAGACTCTATGAGGACGTCGAAGAGAGCGCCGTTCTAGCGGCTTTGGAGAACAAGTGAACCTCGTCCGCGCGGCTGTGTTCGCCTCGTCCGCCCTATTGCTGGCGGGCGGCTACCTTGCCAGCCAAGCGGCTTTCCTTTCCAGCCTCGACCCCCAGTCCGCGCAGGCGACGGCAGACTACGCCAAGTCCATCGATACGCCGATTATCAAGGTTGTCGCGATGGCTATCTTTGTGGCTTGCGTCGTGCTTGCCTTCATGCCGCAAGAGGAGGTCCAAGAGTGATAGGCACGCTCTTGCGGGTCCGCTACGAACTCCAGCAGGAGATCGGTGAGAACCCGGTCTTCCGGTCGTTCGTCGCGCACGACCGTGTGACCGAGCGTAACGTCGTCGTTCGGACGCTCAAAGACCCCTTTGGTAGGGAGCCTGAGTTCGTCGCGAAACTCAAACAAGTCTTCAACCGCAGCAAGTCGATCGACCACCCCGCCGTGGCCAAAGCGATCGACATGGACGAGGACAACGGGCTTTGGTTCCTGGTCTATCAGTACTCGCCGGGCCAGCCGCTCGCGGACCGGATCAAGCGATCTTCAGCGATGGGTGTGTCGACGGCCGTGACAACGACCATCGGTGTGCTCGAGGGTCTCGATGCGGTCCACCGCCTCGGGCTCGTGCACGGCGACGTGTGCCTGCGCAACGTCGTCGTCTCAAACGCTGGAAAACCGACGTTGATCTCTCCGTGTGTCTGGGAGGCGTACAGCCACAGCGACAAAGCCGGCGCTGAGATGCTGCCGCTGATGGCCCCTTACATCGCACCGGAGGTCTCGACCGGTGACATGCCGACGTCGGCGAGCGATGTCTACGCCATGGGCGTCCTGCTGTACGAACTGTTGACGGGTGTACGGCCGTTCTCCGGGAGGAACCCTTCTGAGATTGCGACCTCGCACGCGACGGACGCGCCGCCCCCGATCCGGGACAAGGTCGCTTCGGCGCCGGAAGCGCTCGAGAGGATCATGCACAAGGCGATGGAGAAGGATCCCATCGACCGCTATAAGGACGCGGGTGCGATGCTGGCCGATATGCGGCTGCTCCAGGACGCCATGAGGTTCGGACGGCCGCTAACTTGGCCCTTGAGGCCCGCAAGTGCCGTTCCTGAGCGCCGTGTGGGGCCCAAAATGAACACGGTCAAGATCGAGCAAAAGGAAAAGAAGGTCGCGATGAAGCGTGCTAAGGACAAGACCGACGGTGCCCCAGCCTGGCTGGTGTACAGCAGCCTCGTGCTCGTGGCAGGAGCCGTGCTCGCGATCGGATGGTGGGCCGTGTTCAACTTGAGCGCGCCGAAGACATTGCGCGTTCCGAACATTGTGGGCCTGAGTTTCAACGAGGCGAGCGCACAGTTGGAGAGGATGAACCTCAAACTTCGACGCGTCAGACAACAAACGAGCGAAGAGCACCCTGAGGGGATCATCTTGACCGTACAGCCCGCTGTGGGCCGCGACGTGAAGGAGCACTCGTTCGTCGACGCGGTGGTTTCATCGGGCAGCAAGTTTGTGCAAGTCCCCGACCTCGTCGGGAAGACAGTCGACGAAGCCCGCCGCCTATTGAGTTCCATGGGCCTGACGGTGGCTGCGAACATCCGTTACGTATCCAGCGAGAAGTATCCGGAGGACAGAATCGTCTCACAGAACCCGGCGAAGCACACGCAGGTGGAGCGTCGGACGCCCGTTGAACTCCAAGTGAGCAGCGGCGCCCCGCCAGACGAGGACCTCGCCCCGCCCGACGAAGCGTTCGTCTATCACTTGAGTTGGCCCCTGCCCGATCTTCCCAACCCGATCCTAGTTCGCGTCGAAATGGAGGACGCCCAAGGCACTCGTGTGATCTTTGAGGAGACTCGCGAGCCCAACGAGACGGTCGAGATCGAGGCCGAGGGGCTCGGCAAGCAGGCTATTTTTCGCATCTATTACGACAACCAACTCGTGCAGACGGTTACGAAGACGGCAGGCGGGGAGACCGGGAACAGCATTGGAACCGACCCCCCGCCCGTGCCAGACTTGGACGATATCGGACGATGAAGCCCCTCATCTCGCCTTCGATCCTCTCATGCGACCCGTCTGAGTTCAGGCCGGCGGTCAAACAGATGCTCGACGCGGGTTGCGACTGGCTGCACTTCGACGTGATGGACGGACAGTTCGTGCCGCCGATCACGTTCGGGGCCGACCTGGTGAAGTCGCTTCGTTCTCTCGGAGGGACTCCGTTCGAAGTCCATCTCATGACAGAGACTCCGGACGCGCACTTTGACGCGTTCATCGAGGCAGGTTGTTCTCGCGTGATCTTCCACACCGAAGCGACGCACCACGCGCACCGGCTGTGCCAGCGGCTGCACGAGCAGGACGTGCAAGCGGGTGTCGCGATCAATCCGGCGACGCCCGTCGAGCACTTGCTTCCTTTGGTCGGCACCATGGACCTCGCGCTCGTGATGACGGTGAACCCGGGCTGGGGCGCGCAGCGGTTGATCGAAGAGTGCCTGCAAAAGGTGCGTACGTTGCGAAACGCGGCGCCAGCGCTTGATATCGAAGTGGACGGTGGGATCGACCCGACGACGATCGGCCGGGCATGGGAGGCGGGTGCGAACGTCTTCGTGACGGGAAGTTATCTTATGAGGGCACCCTCGATCTCTCAAGGGATCGAGGAATTGAGGGCGGCGTGTTCCTCAAGGTCCTGACGACGGCGTTCGTCGTTTGCGGACTAGCGCTCGTGCTCGCAATGCCTTCGATCGTCGGTGCCAAGCCCGGCGGCGAGGACCAACTTGCTCTCGCCCAGTACGGCACGCGGCTGCTGACCTTCTTTGCAGTGACCAGCCTGGTGTGGATCGGTGCCGCCGTCTGTGCCGTGCTGCTCGCCCGCCGTGCGCGCCTGCAGTACCTGGAAGAGCAGCACGACAACCTGACGAGCCTGATCGAAGGCACCTTGCGAGACCATGAACGAAAGAAGTGAGCTCTTCATGGCCCTGGCGGTTGAACTCTCCAAGCGCGGGTTCCCTGCACCGAACCCGCACGTTGGTTGTGTCGTCGTGCGCGATGGCGAAATCGTGGGTGAAGGATGGCACGACTACGCCGGCGGCCTGCACGCCGAGGCCGTCGCGTTGGCGAGCGCAGGTTCCTTGGCCGATGGTGCCGATGTGTATGTGACGCTTGAACCTTGCAACCACGAAGGCCGGACGCCGCCGTGTTCGCGCGCTTTGATCGCCGCCGATGTGTCGCGCGCGTTCATCGCTGTGCGCGACCCAAATCCGAGGGCAGGTGGCGGAATCGAGGCGCTCGAGTCCGGGGGTGTCTCCTGCGAGGTCGGTATGGGTGCAGAGGCCGCAACTGCTGCGAACGTAGCGTGGTTGACAGCGATGAAGAGGAAGTGGCCGTATGTCGTTGCCAAGGCGGCGACGACGAGCGACGGCTTCATCGCTCATTCCGACGGCGAGAGCAAATGGATCACTGGGGAGGCTGCAAGGGCGGCGGGTCACGCCTTGCGCGCAGAGATGGGGTGTGTGCTCGTCGGACGGAGGACGGTGGAACTCGACGACCCAAGGTTGACGGCCAGGATCGACGGAGTCGTGAACCAGCCCTTGCGCGTCGTCCTGGATCCTGAGGCCTCGCTCGCACCGGAGTACCGTGTATTCAGTGATGGGTCGCCCACCCTGCGCTACGTTCGGCATGGAAGGGCGGTCAGGGAGGGCGACGTAGAACTCCCGAACGAATACGGATTGAAGGCCGTGCTACAAGACCTCTTTGCACGCGGCGTGACGGGCGTGCTCGTCGAAGGCGGGGCGGAGACCCTTGCCTCGTTCTTTCGCGCAGGGCTCGTCGACCGGTTCGACCGGTTCACCTCGCCAAAGGTGTTCAGCAGCGGGCTGTACTGGCTCGGTGCCGATCCGCCAGCGATCAATGTGACCAAGGTGAGCGAGCAAACCTTGGGCGAAGACTTGCACGAGACGTTCATGGTCTCGGGAACATTTTCATAGGTGGCTCAGTCAGAGAGAGTGACGAAAGTCAGCTTCTCATAACTGATCGCGGCCCTGTCTCTGTGCCCTCGGAGCAGGGCCGATACTTCACCAGCCGAGGAACCACGCGTGGACGCGGCGGTCGTCGGTAAGTTCTGGATGGAAGGACGTGCCGAGCAGATTGCCCTTGCGCACGGCGACGACCTTTCCGTCGTAACAGCCCAACGCATCGACTCCCTCACCGCACCGCACGACGATGGGTGCGCGAATGAAGACGCCCATAACCGGAGTGTCGAAGCCATCGACGGCGACCTCGTCCTCGAACGAATGGACTTGGGCGCCAAACGCGTTGCGTCTCACAGTGACGTCGAGCAAGCCGAGCGAGTACTGGCTGTAGCCTTCGACCTCCTTTGCCAACATGATGAGGCCCATGCACGTTCCCCAGAGCGGCATGCCGCCGTTTGCCCGCTCGATCAGGGCGTTGCCCAGGCCGAACCGCTCCATGAGTTTCCCGACGGTCGTGCTCTCTCCGCCAGGGATGACGGCGCGGTCGCACCCTTCGAGGTCTTCGGGCGTTCGAACAAAGCGCACGGCGGCGCCACAGGCCTCAAACGCCTGGGCGTGCTTCTCATAGTCACCTTGGATCGCAACGACGCCGACCACGAGGCGAAAGTTTACAGGGCCAGGCGAACCTGCGACGGGACGGCGATCTCGACGCGGCGGGGAAGGATGCGAGGCACGAAGTGCGCGGCGTCGGGGACACCGCGCTCCGCTGGACTTGGCGGAACCCAGTCGGCGGTTCTTCCTTCGAGCACGATCTCGTTCTCCGTCACGGTGACAAAGCCAAAGAGAGACTTGTCGTAGTGTGCCATGCGTCCGTAGTCTCCGCCGACCCAAAGGTACGAAGAGGAGTTGATCCGGAAGTAGTGTATCCCTCGGCGAAGTTCGTAGCCGTCGTCGTGGTGATGGCCCGCAAAGCACGCGATGACCTTTTGGAACCCTGCGCGGCGGTTGGCCTCCTCGAGGATCGCGCGCACGCGGTGGCGGTTGCGGCACGTGCCGCCTTTGTAAGTCTCATCGATGGGCTGGTGGACGAACACGACGGTCTGTTGCTTGGTCGCTGCAAGGTCGGCTGCGAGCCAATCGAGTTGCTCGTCGTCGCAGTGCGAGTCCGTGCCAGCAGCAGCTTGGAAGTAGTTGCCGTCGGCGTAAGGGATAAAGCGGCGGTTTGCGTAGATGTTGTTCGCGTCGAGCACGACAAAGTGCAAGTGGCCTGCGTCGTATGAGTAATAGCGGCCAGGAACGCGCCAAAGGTCGATTGCGTGCTCCTTTGAACCGAGGTCCATGTCGTGGTTGCCGAGGACCCCATAGCGCGGGCCACGGAAGTTCGACCATACGTCGAGGAACCCTCGCGCTGCGCGCACGGGATGGTTGAAGTCGCCGAGTTGGACGATGAAGTCGAGGTCGCGGCCAGCAGTGGCATCGATGAACTCTTCGAGCCTTCGTTCCGTGTTCTCGGCGAGGCCATGGTGGACGTC
>CAZGXW010000005.1:46236-58856 GCA_964529975.1 uncultured Fimbriimonadaceae bacterium | reverse complement strand
AGTACACTGGACGCAATGATCCAGATCGTCGGTGTGCCGTTCGACCTCTGTGGCCGACGCGCAGGTTCGCGACTTGGGCCGATCGCCGTGCGCATGGCTGGGCTCAGCGACGGCCTTCAGCGGTTGGGGCATAAGGTGACGGACGGTGGGGCTGTGTGCGAGGTCGATGCCAACGGTGCCAAGGACCGCCGGGACAAGTTCGCCAAAGCGAACCTCGTGTACCGGACGACGAAACAGCGCGTCTCGGCGGCGATCAAGAAGGACAGGGTGCCGATCGTGCTGGGCGGCGACCACAGCATCGCCATCGGTTCGATCGCGGGCGCGTTACAGCAGTACGGCAAAAGCCTCGCGGTGCTCTGGATCGACGCGCACGTCGACATCAACACTCCCGAAGTCTCGCCGAGTGGAAATCTGCACGGGATGCCTCTTGCCGCGCTGACGGGACTGAACACGACGTCGACAGGCGAAGAAGGGAAGCAGTGGGAGGCATTGGCGAAGATCGTCGGCGAGACGAAACTGGATCCGAAGAAACTCGCGTGGCTCGGTCTGCGAGACGTCGACCGCGGAGAAGTCGCTAACCTAGTCCGGGTGCCGGGCTCGCTGCCTTTGACCATGCAGGACGTCGACGTCCTCGGTGTGACCGGTGCGCTCGAGAAGATCGCAGCGCAGTTCAAGAAGGCAGGGGCGAAGGCTATTTGGGTGAGTTTTGACGTGGACTGTCTCGATCCCGTCTTCGCGCCTGGGACTGGGACAGCCGTCCGAGGAGGATTCACCTATCGTGAGGGACACTTGATCGCTGAGACTCTGTGTTCGGTGTTGGGCCAAAGCAAGCCGCCTTTCAAACTTGCAGGGCTGGACGTCGTGGAGGTCAACCCCCTTGCGGACACGAACAACGAGACCGCCAATGTGGCCGCAGAGTGGGTCTTGAGCCTGTTCGGAAAGACGATCCTGCACCAAGAGGACCCGGGCCGGACCGAACGGTAGACTCCCCGCGATGTCGATCGAAACGCTCCGGCGCGTGTTGAAGGAGGAGGCGGAGGCCGTCGGGCGAATCGCCGACAGGCTCGACCAAGCCTTCATCCAGGCCGTCGACATGATCGAGTCGTGCAAGGGGCGGGTGATCACGTGCGGTGTGGGAAAGAGCGGTCACGTAGCGAGGAAGACGGCAGGCACCCTCGCAAGCACCGGAACACCGTCGCTTTTCTTGCATGCCGCTGAGGCGGTGCACGGCGACCTGGGCATGGTCACCGACCGGGACATCGTGCTCGTCTACACCTACAGCGGCGAGACCGACGAGATCGTTCGGCTTTTCCCTTCGTTCAAGAACCTCGGCGCCCGATCCGTGCTGTTGACCGGTCGGCCCGAGAGCAGTGCCGGAAGGCTTGCCGACGTCGTGCTGAACGTACACGTGGAAAAGGAGGCGTGCCCCAACAACCTCGCCCCGACGACCTCGACGACCGTGATGATGGCGGTGAGTGACGCGCTCGCGGTCGCGGTGATGGAACGCAGGCAGTTTGGTAGTGGCGACTTTGCTGTGTTCCATCCGAGCGGCGCTCTCGGCAAGCGCCTGACGATGCGCGTGAGCGACGTCATGCGCAAGGGCGCAGACCTTGCGCTCGTGACCCTCGAGACACCGATCGTGGACGTGATGCACTCGATCACTAAGGCAGGGGCAGGGGGGGCGTGCGTCGTCGACTCGGCCGGAGCGTTGCTCGGGTTCATCAGCGACGGCGACATTCGGCGTCACTTCGAGAACAGCGAGGATCCTCGATCAGCGGTGGCCGGGAACCTCATGTCTACGAAGCCAGCGACGATCGAGCCAGACTTGCTAGCGTTCGAGGCGCTCGAGGTGTTCCAGAACTACCCGCGCAAAATCGGCGAGATGCCGGTGGTCGGCGATGGCAAGGTCGTAGGCCTGCTGATGGTAAAGGACCTGCTCCGAAGCGGGATCGTTTAGGAGAGCGTTCGGATTTGTTCGGTTTGGTTCGGATTAGTTTGGCGGGGAGTTTAAACAATTCGACCTGTCAGCCCAATCTGGCTGACAGGCCGATGAATACTCGTTACGCGCTCTGCTCGGCGTAGACGCTGACGCGTCGGCGCTTCTCGGGGCCCTCGAACTTCACTTGGCCGTCGATGCGCGCGAAGATCGTATGGTCGTTGCCGATCCCGACGTTGTTGCCGGGGTGGAACTTGGTGCCGCGCTGTCGCACGATGATGGTGCCGGCCTTCACGATCTGGCCGCCGCTGCTCTTGACGCCCAGGCGGTTGCTGTTGCTGTCTCGACCGTTCTTGGTCGAACCCTGTCCTTTCTTGTGTGCCATTTACTTTCCTCCGACCACGTCAAGGATCTTGATGTGGGTCTGCGGCTGTCGGTGGCCCCATCGCTTGCGCTCGTTCTTCTTGGGCTTGTAGTTGAACGCGTTGATCTTCTTGGCCTTGCCCTGCTTGACGATCTCGGCCTTGACCTTGGCGCCGATCACGTACGGTGTGCCGACCTTGACGGACTTGCCGTCGTTGACCAGCACGACCTCGTCGAGTTCGATCTGGGTGCCTGGCTCGCCGTCGATCTTCTCGACGACGACGATCCCGTCCTTCTCGGCGTGGATCTGCTTTCCACCTGTCTTGACGATAGCGTACATGGTCTGGCTCCTGGGGCCCGCCCGGACTCCCGGGCAGGGGTCAATTATGGCACCGGGCCGGGGGTCGGGTCTAGGGTCCGGACTACAGGTTCAAACAGGCTGGGTCTAAGGAGCCACGGCTAGCCACTCGTCCCACTGGGAGTCCTGGGCGAACTTCATCTGCCCGTAGTCCCCGGCGACCGAGCCGAAGACCGAGAACGGCGAGAAGTCGATCGCGACCCCGTGGCTGTTCGCGCTCTGCCCGTTGTGTCCCTCGTGGATCACCGTGAGCGCGACCTGGGCGCGCACGGCGGCGGCGGCATTGACCACCGCGACAGGCATGCCGACTTCGGCCTCCAAGTTCAGGCACAGGTGGACAAGGTCGCGGTAGAAGCGGGTCGCTGACGGCGAGTAGGACTGCGTGACGTTGAAGTCGCGGACGTTCTGGATGAGCGGAGTCATGCCCGGCGGGTCGGCAAGGTACGCCGTGCGGAGTTCGCTACCCAAAGTCGAGACGGCGGCGCGGAGCGCGTTGAGTTGCGTCGTGTCGATCGAACTCTGCGTGATCTTTCTGCCAAAGTACGGCGGGTAGGTCGTCATGCCCTGGACGAACGCCTGCGTGAGGCTGGCGGTCGTAGCGTCCGGGTTGTCGCGGAAGTTGTCGAACACGAGGTGGTACGGGTAGCCCTCGGCCGGCGGACTCTCTTCGCTTCCCACCACGAAGTCGGTGTAGTCGCGCAGTTCGTAGGCGCACTCGAGCATCTGCATGAGGCTCGCGTCCCACGCGATGATGTCGAACGTGTGCCCAGCGAGCGCATCGTCGACCTCCCACATTTGGATCGAGGAGCCTGTCTGGTCGTCGTAGGAAAACGCCCGCACTTCCGGGACATTAGTGGGCTTGCGCTTCCAACCGTTGCCGTGGTTCCAGATCACGAGACAGTAGCGGTCGGCGGGATAAAAAGTCTTGGCCCAGGTCAAAAAGTCGTTGAGTACTTGTGGGTCGCCCATGTCGAGCGGGTTGCCGCCACCGTCGGTGAGGTTCGACTGAATCACCTCGCTCACCACGGTCGACGTGTTGTCTGGCTTGACGAGCACGCGCCGCACACCATCGAACGAGGAACCGCTGAACAAGTCGCGCGACTGCTTCCATTGCAGGACAAACCGCACGTCTGGGTTTCCGGCGACCTGCTCCATCTGGTTCACGTTGAGGTCGCTAGCGAAGTAGAGGTCGTTCGCCGCGTTGATGAAAACGAGCACGGTCCACTTGGTCGTCGTGACGATGAACGGGTTGACCGTCGCTGCGGACGCGCCTGTGAGTTGCGGCGAGTTGGTCGAGGCGCGCACTGACCCTGTGCCTGCCGTGGTTGCCGTGAACAATCCATCTTGGTCGACGCCACCGACCCCGCCCAAGACCGACCAGATGATCGCGCCGTTCGGCATGAATACGCCTTCTCCTACGGCGGAGACGGCCGTGGCGATCATCTTCTTCGACTGCTGCTCAAGGACTTGGAACGAAGCGGGCTTGACCTTGATCTGGACGGCGGGGAAGGCGTTGGTCGTCTTGACGTTCGCCGTCTTGCCGCACAGGTCCACCACCGTCGATGTGCGGCCGATCTCGACGCCGCCTGCGTTCTCCTGTGAGTAAAGCCTGGCGCGGAGTTCATAGACGCCTGGCGTGACCGACGGCATACCGACCGTGTTGCCTTGCGACCGGTTGAGCGCAGCCGTCCTTAGCACGTTTCCATCGACGTCGAGCAGCTCCAAGAACTGCGAGGCCAGGGCCGGAGCGTTGCCCCAGTTGGTCGTGTAGTTCAAAGTCCCAGGATCGGTGCCGAGCGGACAGCCGTCGCCGAGGTTGCGCGTCGTGTTGCTGCCTCCCCCGCCACCGCCGAAAAGGCCTCCGCAGCCCACGAGCAGGAGCAGGAGCGCGATCGACAGCGATGTGACGGGAAGAATGGTTTGGCGGCGAGCCACGGACGTTAGACGCTGCACAGTGGTCAAGTTACTCGATAGAACTGGCCTAGACGCTGGGTAGGTCGGCCATTGCCAGGTTGAACGATCGGTTTTGAACCGACAATTACAAGGAGTGCCGCGCCCAAACACCCTTGCCGAACTGATCGATATCCTGAGGTCCGCAGGCCTGAACGTCCAGGAGGGCGGCCAGGCCCTGGAAGGCTTCCCACTGGTGCTCACGTCCGCTGCTTGGCCGCCTGTGGTCGTCGATGTTCCCGAGCCCGGCGTTCTCTCGCTCCTTGACGCCGAGACCCTAGGTGTTGCCATCGTGGGGCCGAACGGCAAGACGCGCACGAAGTGGGGAATCGCCAAGGACGTCCCGCTCTTTGCGAACGAATCTGCCCTTCTGGAGTCTCCAGTCGGTGGACTCGTCGAGGAGGCGCTCCAGGGACGGCGAGGGACCGTGTTCGTTGAAGGTTTCCGGTTTTATGCGAGCGCGTACGTCGTCGGTGGGACGGCCGAAGCGATCGTGCTTGTGGCCCGAGCAGAGGACGAAGCCCGTGTCCGCGAGTCGGCCAAAGGGCACCAAACGTCCACGATCGCCCTCAAACGGATCGGCAAGGCGCTCTCGAGCAAGCAGTCTCTGCGGTCGCTCGCGCTCCCGGCACTGCACGCGATTTACGGCACATACGAACTTGCGGCTGCCCTGCTTTGGGTGCGGACGGAGGACGATGCTCCCATGACCCTGCTGGCAAGCATTGGCACGAACAGGGCGCTGACGGACATCCACGTACTTGCGGAAGGCTGCCACTGCATCGCCGCGCTCGCAGCACAAAAGCAGCAGTCGATGTTGCTCAGGGACGTGAAGGAGAGCCCTTTGACGGCTGCGATCGAGGCGAAAGTGTGCACTTCCGATCCAGGGGCGGCGATCGTGATCCCGCTGATGAGCGCCAAAAGGCTGATCGGAGTGTTGGAACTTGTCGCACGCCGGGGCGACGCGAGTTTCCTCGCGAACGAGGAGATCCTCACGACGATCGCCGAGCACTTGACTTTGGCGATCCACAACGCTGTGCTTTTCGAGAACGCCGAACGGCTCGCCGCGCACGACCCCCTGACGGGCATTGCCAACCACAGGCGGATGCAGGAGTTCCTCGCGGGCAAGATTAACGAAGCGCGCCGCAACGGAGAAAAGGTCGCGGCTGTGATGGTCGACGTCGACCACTTTCGTAGGTTCAACGAGGACGAGGGTCACGACGCTGGCGACCAGGTGCTGAAGCAGGTCGCGAAGGCCCTGGACTCCTGCAAGCGAAACTATGACCTTGCGGCCCGCTATGGCGGGGAAGAGTTCACGCTCGTACTCTCGAACGCCGACAAGACCGTTGCTCACGACGTCGCAGAACGAGCCCGAAAAGCGATCGAGGCCCTGTCCTACGGCGAGAAGACCATTACAGCAAGTTTTGGCTGCGCCGTGTTCCCAGACTCTGCCGTCGACGCCGCTTCGCTGTTGAAAGCCGCAGACCAAGCCCTCTATGAGGCCAAGCGGCAGGGCAGGAATCGCACCGTCGTTTTCGGCAAGAACGCGGCCTGATCCTCGCACGCTTGCTATACGAGCAAGCAACTTGACGCGCGTAAATCGACGCGATTTCAGGCTCCCCTCCCCACACCCCCGCAATCCCACATGCCAACTTGGCACACCCTGCTGGAAGACTCCCTTTGCAAGGTTTCCTGCACTCGAAAGCCAAAACCCGGGAGGATGCCCACACCCTCCGCACAGAAAAACCCTCCAGCCCACCTGGGCCGGCCTTCCAGCCGGCCCCTCTTACTTTTTGGGCCTGGGGATATAATCCCGTCCTCAGCCATGAGCGACAGCACAGAGACCAAGGCGCAGGACGAGCAGTCCAGCAGCGCCGCTCCCACTGCGGAGCCGAAGCCGAAGTCGCGCAGGAAAGAGCCTGAAATCGAGGCTTCCAGCGCGCCAGACGAGATGGGTGAGGGGTTCTCCGAAGAGAAGGACGAGCCCCGCGAGAAGAGCGTCCGCCGGCGAGGGCGCACCAAGATCAGCTACCTGACCCTGAACAAGATCGACGTCGTGGACTACAAGGACATCGCCATCTTGAAGCGGTTTCTGACCGAGCGCGGCAAGATGCTGCCCCGACGCCAAACCGGTAACACAGCCAAGCAGCAACGCATGGTGAGCCGCGCGATCAAGCGCGCCCGCGAAATGGCGCTCCTTCCGTTCGTGGCGACCGGAACCGGGCCCGAAGACGCTTCGGGCCGCCGCGTCCGTAGGTCCGAATAGTCTTTCAGGGAGTTTGCTTGTTGGGCCGTGCGGCATTGCCGCGCGGCCCTTGTCTTTATCGCCGGACTTGGAGGCGGACCCCGACGGTGTAGTCAGGCCCAAGGGTCGGTCCACCTGGGAAGTGGAGAAAGTCCCCGTCCTCGCTAAAGTAGACCTGGAGCACGCTCCCGTCCTTGAGCAGGCGTTGGTACCCGAAGGTGAGCACGCGATGGTCTTTGTCCAGTGTCGTCGATCCTGTCTTGGTTGGGAACTGCTCTGAGTTCCACTGGACGGTCCACGCGTCTTTGGTGGACTGCACGAAGGTCAGGCTGATCGCGCTAGAGTACACCGCTCTCTGGGTGCCAGACAGGTGGGTGGCAGTGCCCTGGAGCGTCACCCCGCCGTTGAGATCGAGCGTCCAGCGCTTGTCGAGCGCGAACCTGTGGTCCAACGCGACGGCAGCGTCCGAACCGCCGCTCCCTTGTAGGTTAGAGGCGTCGCCCGTTGGGAGTTTGACTGCGATCCTAGCGAGGGTTCCTGGCGCAAGCCTTTGTGCAAGTCCGATCGTCAGGTCACCGATTCCGATCGCGGAGTGGAAAGGGCCACCGCTCGGGTTGTCGATGACCGATCGACCCTTGGGAGTCGACTCGCGCACGGGATTTGGGTGGGAGATCACCGCAGCGTGCCACCATTCGATGATCGCATCCATGATTCCCGCGCCTCTTGCAGACACAGGAAGTTCTACGAACAGTTCGGTGCCTTCCTTGAGGCCGTAGCCGTAGTTGACGGCTAGGCGCCAGGTCTCGGCGTCTTCGTCGACGAGTCCCGTTCGACGCAACTCATTTGCACCGACCAACGAATAGGAGAGGACGGACTCGATTGGCTCGGCGATGTGGGAACGCGGGGCCAAGCGGAGAAAGGCCAGGCTGACCGACCGATGGTTGCGGACGTCCAGGGGCAAGTGCCATTGGGCGGACGCGAGGGAAGGAGCGGCAGTGAGTAGGAGGGCCGCCCATCGCATTTCCGGCGAGTCTACCGTGGGCCTTTGTCCCGCTTTTTTGATGAAGATTTGACCCAGGTGGGTATGACGTGTGTGATTTGAATGATTGGGTTCGAGGTGAGTGATGCAGTGCAATGAGAGGATGGAGGATTGCTTCTATGGGGCAGCGACTGTAGGCGAGCGCGGCCAGGTCGTCATCCCTGCTGAAGCCCGGGCCGAACTTGGCATCAAGCCGGGAGACAAGTTGCTGGTCATGCGGCACCCGATCTACCAAGGCCTGATGATCGCCAAGATCGACGCGCTCAGGGGCTTTATCGACCACTTTGCCAAAAGCGTGGAGATCCTGGAAGGGGTCGAAGACAAGGAGGAGGTGGAGGCATGATCGGCGGGCTCCTTGCTTTGGCGGCCGCCGTCGCGCAGCAATCGCAACTTTCCGTCGACGAGGCGGTGGAGATAGCCCTAAAGAACGCCTATGTCGTGCGCATCGCTCAGAGCCAAGCCGACCAGGCTGCCGCCAACCAGCGCGCGGCCAGCGGGGCGCTCCGGCCCCAAGTGAGCGGTCAGGGTCAGTACATCCGATTGGCAGAGGGTGTGTCGTTCGGTTCGGGGAGCGGCGGGTTTGGTGGTTCCACAGCAGACTCGAAGCAGATCAACGTGACGCTCTCACAATTGATTGATGTTTTCGGCGTGACGCGGAGCACGGTCGAGGCGGCGCGGTTCCAGAAGTTGAGCAGCGAGGCCGTCGTCGACATCCAGGAGAACGAGGTGAAGAACGCCGTCCGCGCGCAGTTCTACGGCGTGTTACAGGCGAAAGCGCTCGTGAAGGTCCAAAGCGACGAACTGGCGAGCGCACGACAAAGACTGTCGAATGCGAAGATCAAGGAGGCTGCGGGCGACGTCTCGCGGTTCGACGTGATCCGGCTTGAAACGGAAGTGAAGCGGAGCGAACAGGCGTTACTTGTTGCCCGCGGCGACTATACGCTCGCTAAGCAGGCCCTGAACAATACGATGGGCCGCGCGATCGAGATGGAGTTCGAGCCTGTCGAAGTCGAATCTCTCGGGGGAGGAGCGGTCGACGCCCAGGCGGCGGTCGCGCTCGCCCAAGAGCAACGCCCTGAAGTGCGGTCGGGCGACTATCTGGTCAAGGCTGCTGAGAAACTCGTGGAGTTCGAGAAAGGCGGCCTCAAACCGACGTTCTCCTTCAGCGCACAATACTCCCGCACCATCGATCCTGCGCCAGGCCAGGTAGCGCAGAGCCTCTTTGGGATATTCACAATCAGTTTCCCCTTGTGGGACTCGGGAGTCACCCGAGCGCGCACTGGTGCGGCGCGGGACGTGCGCGACCAGGCCGCGCTAAGACTCGATCAAACGAAGTTAGCCGTGGCGCTTGAGGTCCGAAACGCGATCACGCGGCTTGAGACCTCGCGTGAAGCCTACGTCGTGGCGCAGAGCGGGCTCGAGGTCGCCACTGAGGCGTACCGACTTGCGCAACTGCGCTTTGACGAGGGAGCAGGGATTCTGCTCGACGTGACGACGGCACAAGCCGAACTCACAAGGGCGCAGGCGGCGGTCGTGACCGCCAGGTACCAGGTTTTGACCGCTATCGCCGCTTTGCAGAAGGCGGTCGGTCGCGACGACTTGTCCGCAAGGGCGAAAGAAGAGGTTGGGAATTGAAGAACACCGTTGTTGCATTGCTCGTTGTTTGCTCGTTGATCGTTGTGGGGTGTGTAGACCGCGATGCGCAAGTCAAGGCCAAGGAGACTGAGGCCCTGATCAAGGATCCGACGACAGACGTGCAGGTGCTAGCAGTGGCTTCGACGGCGGTCGAGGACACCCTGGACATCACAGGCTCCATCGAGACGACGGACGACGTGAACGTGACGGCGATCGTCGGCGGTGTGCTGATCCAAGTCTACGTGAAGGACGGCGACCAAGTGTCAGCCGGGCAGGTCGTGGCGAGGCAGGACGATAGCGACTATCGCACCCAGTTCGAGGCGGCGCGTGCGCAGGTGAAGTCAGCGAAATCGGCGCTCGACCAGGCGAAGGCGGACGCAGAGGTCGGTCCTCAGCGGAGCGCATCGCAAGTGGCCGCGTCGCAAGCGCGCTTGGAGCAGGCGAAATCGCGATTGCAGAGGCTATTGAACGGTGCGCGTCCCGAGGAGCGTGTCCAAGCAGAGGCTGCTGTGAACAAAGCCAAGTCCGACCTCGAGACGGCGAAACTCGCTCGAGATCGAGCCAAGCGGCTTTTTGACGAGGGGGCGGTTGCAAAGTCTGAACTGGAGCGCGCAGAGAACGCCTATGCCGCCGCGCTCTCGGCCTACGAGTCGGCGCTCGCCAACCAGAGGCTTGTCCAGAACGCCTCGCGTGAAGAGGACATCTCTGCGGCGCAACAGGACGTTCGCGCGGCCGAACAACAACTCGCGATCGACAAGGCGAACCAGCGGCTCGACGTCCTCTACATACAGCGCGTTGAGTCGGCGGAAGCGAACTGGGAGGCGGCTTTGCAGAACCAGCGCCAGGCCCAGATCGCTCTCAACAACACGCAGATCAGGTCGCCCTTCACGGGCCGCATCAGTGGAAAGCCGCTGCAGGTCGGGACGTATATCCAGCCGGGGGTCTCGGTGGCAAGGATCGTGGGCACTGGCGGCGCGTACTTCGAGGCCGAAGTTCCCGAGTCGCAGATCGCGACGATCGTGCCTGGAATGTCCGTGACGGTCACGGTCGACGCGCTTCCCGGAGTCTCCACGATCGGAACGATCGTCGGGGTGAATCCTCAGGCGACAGGCGCAGGACGGTTGTTCTACGCCCGCGTACGGTTTGACGCGATCCCAGAGGGGATCCGTGCCGGCATGTTCGCGCGCGGTGTGGCCGTGCTCGGAAAGCGAGACGGCGTGTTCCTCTTGCCGTCGGAAGCGATCCTCAAAGACGGCGACCAGTCGTACGTGTATCTGGCCGACGGCGACAAGGCCAAGCGGGTGAACGTCACGATCGGGGCGACGAGGAACGGGACGACGGAGGCCATTGGACTGACCGAGGGCGACAAAGTGGTCGTCAAGGGACAGACGACACTTGCCGAGGGTGCGCCGATCAAGATCGAGACCGGCGAAGCGAAAGGAGCGTAGCGCATGGGACTGACAAAGATTGCGATCCAGCGTCCGGTCTTCATCCTGATGCTGATGGTGCTCGTCCTGCTGGTCGGCAGGATGGCGTCGAACTCGATGCGCGTCGAGGAGAACCCCGACGTCACGTTCGGCGTGGTGACGATCCAGGCGATCTACCCGGGCGCAGGCGCGGAAGAGGTGAACAACCTCGTTTCGCGCGAACTCGAAGAGGCGGTCAGCGGCATTGCCAACCTGCTCGAGGTGACGAGTTCTTCGCAGGAAGGCGTGTCCGTGGTTTCATTGCAGTTCGAAGTCGGGACCGACATGGACGCGGCATTGAACGAGGTGAAGTCGAAGGTGGACGCTCGCCTCGGTGCACTCCCGCGCGAGGTCGAGAAGCCTATTGTCGAGAAGTTCGACTTTACGAGCGACCCCGTGCTATATCTGACGGTCCGCAGCGAATCGCTTTCCAACCGGCAGTTGCGCGACCTCTCGGACAACGTCTTGAAGGACCGCTTTGCGCAGGTCGCGGGCGTCGCGAGCGTCAACGTGAGCGGCGGAGACGAACGCGAGATCCAGGTCCGCGTGAAGAAAGACGCGCTGCTGCGTTACGGCATAGGCATCCTCGATGTGCAACAGGCCGTGCAGCAGGCGTCCTTGAACGTTCCCGCAGGGCGGTTGGAGACGGGTGCAAGCGAGTTTTCGGTCCGCGTCCTCGGCGAGTTCAAGTCGCCGCAAGAGATTGCGGACACGTACTTGATCGTACAGGAGCCGGGCCCCGACGGCGCGCAGCGCAAGGTCCGCCTGGGCGACCTAGCGACCGTCGTGGACGCAAACGCAGAACGGCGCTCGTACTCGCGCTTGAACGGCTCGGACTCGGTCGTCATCACGGTCCAGAAGTCAAAGGAAGGAAACGCCGTCGAGATCTCCCGAGCGATCCGTGAGACGCCGGGCATGGACGGCAAGCCACTGATTCAATCGCTCGAAGACCAGTACGGCATCGAGTTCATCGTCACCCGAGACGCGAGCGTGCAGATCAAGGAGTCTCTGTTCGACCTGCAGTTCGCCCTGTTCTTCGGCATCGTGCTGGTCACTGCGGTCGTTTATCTGTTCCTGCACAACTTGCGCGGGACGCTCATCGTCGCGATCGCGATTCCACTTTGTCTCTTCGGGGCACTCATTGTCCTGTGGGCCACCGGCTTCACGATCAACAACATGACGATGCTGGCACTGTCGCTGGCCGTCGGCGTGTTGGTCGACGACGCCATCGTCATCATTGAAAACATCTACCGCCACCTTACGCACGGGGAAGACCCTGTCGAAGCGGCGATCAACGGACGCATGGAGATCGGCTTGGCTGCGATTGCGATCACGCTCGCTGACGTGGTCGTGTTCATCCCGATCGCGTTCATGGGCGGCGTCGTGGGTCAGTTCTTCAAGGCGCTCGGCATCGGATTTGCCGTGACGGTCCTGTTCTCGCTGTTCGTTTCGTTCACGGTCACACCGATGCTTGCCTCTCGCTGGTACCGCAAGGGCGAGGACTGGGAGCACCCGAGCGGGCGGTTCGCGCAGTGGTTTGAAAACCGGTTCAACCGGTTCCGCGACGGCTACGGTCGGTTGCTTCGCTGGGCGTTGAACCGCCGTTGGTACGTGTTCGGTGCGGGCTTCGC
>CAZGXW010000005.1:17793-46136 GCA_964529975.1 uncultured Fimbriimonadaceae bacterium | reverse complement strand
GCGTTCTTCCCGCCCAGCGATAGTGGGGAGATCTCGGTCAACATCGAACTCCCGCCGGGCGCGAGCCTCGCAGAGACGCAAGCGATCGTCGAACGCATCGAGAAGATCGCGATCGAGCACCCCGAAGCCGAATACGTCCTTTCGGACGTTGGTCGGCGGGGCGGCGGCGGTTTCAGCGCTGCAAGCCTCGGCACCAACTTCGGCATCGTGCGCGTCGAACTCCACGAGAAGAAGGCGATGATCGATTCGCTTGCGTTCTGGAAGAAGTCTGAGGAACACCTTCGGACGGTGAGCGACACTTCGGTCGGTGCAGACCTGCTCCAGCAGATCGGGCGCGTGCCCGGAGCGAAAATCACGGTCAGCGCAGGCGAGAGCCAGGGCTTCGGTCGACCGATCCAAATGTCGTTCCAGTCGAACGACCGAGAAGCGCTGATCGCGACAGCGGTCGCGATCCAACAGGGCCTCAACAGCGGAGCGATCGAAGGCGTGGTGTCGCCCGAGATCTCGTCCAAGCCCGGAAAGCCTGAGATCCAAGCCGTCCCCGACCGCGTGCGCTTGGGCGACGTGGGCATGAACGTCGCGCAGGTAGGTGCGGCCATGCGCGTCCTCTATGAGGGCGACACGCAGTCGAAGTTCCGCGAACTCGGTCGCGAGTACGACATCCGCGTGATGATGGACCTCGACGACCGCAATGACCTCAACCTCGTCTCGCAGGTGCCCGTAACGTTCAAGGAAGGACGCCCGATCTATTTGACGGACGTCGCGTCGATCCAGCGAGGCGTCGGCGTGGACAAGATCGACAGGCGCAACCGCGCGCAAGAAGTGCAAGTGAGCGCGGACTTGCTGCCGGGATTCGCCGCAGGTTCGGTGAACGCGAAGATCGAGGCGTGGATGCGCGAGCAGAACTTGATCAAGGACGGTGTGAACTACCAGGCGCAGGGCCAGGCAAACGTGCAGAACCGAGAACAGGGCTACCTGTTCGGTGCGCTGGGGCTCGGCATCATCCTCGTGTACATGCTGCTGGCGTCGCTCTACGACAACCTGCTGTACCCGTTCATCATCCAGTTGGCGCAGCCTCAGGCCCTGGTCGGCGCGATCCTCGCGCTGGTCATCACTAACAAGACCCTGAACATCGTCGGCATGATCGGCATCATTGCGCTCGTGGGTCTGGTGGGCAAGAACGCTATCCTGCTCGTGGACTACACGAATACGCTGCGTGCCCGCGGGTCGTCGCGGTTCGAGGCGCTGGTCGAGTCGGGGAGGACGCGATTGCGGCCGATCATGATGACCACGCTCGCGTTGATCTTCGGCATGCTGCCCGTCGCCTTGGCGATCGGTCGCGGTTCGGAGTTCCGCGAGACGATCGGCATCACGATCATCGGCGGCGTCCTGCTCTCGACGCTCCTGACCCTCTTCGTCATTCCGTGCTCCTATTCGATCTTCGACGACCTCAGCGAGTCGCTGGGTGGAAGGTTGAGGCGGTTCACGCGGACAAAGTCGGACGTCAGCGCGTACCGCACGCACCCGCGCGGCGAAGGCGAACCGACGAAAGAAGAAGAGCCGACGCAACTCTGAGTCTATTGGGGCGGGACTGGAACCTGCCCCAATAGACTATCCTTCCAATGAGATGGGCGGACGGACACAGATCGCGCTGACTGTGGCGAGCGGCGTCACGCTCGTGCTGAGTTTCTTCGTCTCCCAGCCTTGGATGCCCGACTGGGTGCCCTACCTGTCCATCGCCTGCGGCTCCGTTTTCGCTCTGCAAGCGGCCTGGCGGTCCGTCCGCGACCGCGAGATCGACGTCAACGTGCTGATGGTCTTGGCCGCCGTCGGGTCGGTCGCGATCGGTCGGCCTGTCGAGGCGGCGGTGCTCCTCTTCTTATTCGCACTCTCGGGGACGCTGGAAGAGTACGCGATGGCGCGCACGCGCAATGCCATCGAGGGGCTGATCAAACTGCGGCCCGATAACGCAATCGTCGTCACGCCGGAGGGCGACAAGACGGTTCCCGTGAGCGAGGTCCGCGTGGGGGACATCGTGCGCGTGCGACCTTTCGAGGCTGTCGCGATCGACGGGCACGTCGTGCAAGGCGAGACGGCCATTGACCAGTCGGCGATGACGGGCGAATCGCGCCCCGTTCCTAGGTCGGTCGGCGACCAGGTCCTCGCAGGGACCCAGAACGGCGAGGGCATGGTGCTGGTCAGGGCGACCGCCGAGCACGGAGGGACCACGCTCGAGAAGATCGTCGAACTCGTGCGCGACGCGCAAGAGAACAAGGCGAGCGGCGAGCGAATCAGCGCTTGGTTCGGCTCTCGGTACACGCTCCTGGTGATCGGTGCGTTCGTCGTTTCGTTGGTGGTCCGGTTGTTGATCGGCCAACCGACCGAGCGCGCGCTTTACGCCTCGCTCAGCCTCTTTGTCGCGCTGAGTCCTTGTGCGCTCGTTATCTCGGTGCCTGCGGCGACGCTGAGCGCGCTCGCCTGGGCGGCGCGGCGGGGGATCCTGGTGAGGGGTGGCGAGTTTATCGAGGCGATCGGCAAAGTGGACACGGCCGTCCTCGACAAGACCGGCACGCTGACGGTCGGAAAGCCGGTCTTGGCACAGATCTGCGTGTGCGACACGGTGGTTGCCTCGGTTGGGGCAGCGTCAGAGTGCGCCGAGCGCGACGCGTGCTGGAGGAGCGGCGAATCGATGTCCACGGGCTCGAAGGACATCCTTCGATTGGCGGCTTCCGCCGAGCAGTACAGCACCCACCCGATCGCGCAGGCGATCGTCGATGCCGCGAACCGGCAGGGAACATCCGTGCCCACTGCGAGCGAGCACCAATCGCTCTCGGGGCTTGGCGTAGTCGCGACGGTCGAGGGGCGACGCGTCAGAGTAGGCCAGCGGAGGTTTTTTGAGCAGGGTGAAGAGCGATTGCCCGCACACTTTGCAGAGCACGTCGAGGAGATGCAGCACCTCGGAATGACGGTCGCGATCGCGGAGTGCGACGGCGAGTTCGCAGCACTTGGCCTTGAGGACGTCGTGCGGGACGAGGCGAAGTCGGTGCTCGACGAACTCCGCGACCTAGGGGTGGAAAAGCAGATGATGCTTACTGGCGACACGCCGCAGACAGCCGCCGCCGTCGCCCGACGGCTCGATATGTCGGACGTCCATGCCGGCCTCTTGCCCGACGACAAGGAGCGTATCGTGTCTGGGCTCGCTGACTCTGGTCGCCGCGTGGTCATGGTTGGTGACGGAGTGAACGATGCTCCGAGTCTAGCGCGAGCGAACGTCGGTGTGGCGATGGGCGGGCTTGGCTCGGACGTCGCGCTCAATGCTGCGGACGTCGTCCTGATGCAAGACCGCCTTGCACTCCTTCCAGAACTCGTGCGCCTTGGTCGGCGCACGAACAAAGTCATCAGGCAGAACCTCTACTTCGGTTCCGGCGTCATCGTGATGCTCTTCGTCGGTTCGATCGTGTGGGACGCGTTCTTCCCATCGACGTCAAACCTCATCCTGCCCCTTGCGGTGGTCGGGCACGAAGGATCGACCGTGTTGGTCATTCTCAACGGGCTACGGCTCCTGCGCTAACATCAATACTCGAGGACGAGCGTGGGTTGCAGGCCCTTCTCGTTGGATCGCGAAAGCAACCGGTAGTACGGGCCTTCGGCTCCGTCGGGAGCCATCTTGGTCGAAAGCGCGATCGCGACCGCCTTCTTCCCACCGATCGCCTTTCGGAAGTCGCCCTTGCCTGTTAGCAGGTCGATCTCGATCTTGAACGGTTTGCCGTCCGAAGATGGCGTCGGCGATGCTTTGCCGACGAGACTCGCCTCGCCTGCGCTTGGAAGGTGTTTGCTGTACTGTTCGAACGTCCAGCGCTTCTCGTCGAAGTTCGCATCGACGAGCCTGGCTTCGAGCGGAGCAGCCTTGGTGTCTGCGGCTGTGAACCCTGCCTCGGGGATGTGGAACACGACCAAGGTCGCCTTCTTGAGTTTGGAAGCATCCTCAGTCACGGCCGATAGGTCGAACCGCAAGACGCTATAGGAGAACCCGGAGGCGCTGGGATCACCGACCGAGTTCACTCCGTCGCTCCAAGCGCGCAAGACGGGGTCGTCCGTCTGGTCATAGGCGTGTGGGTAGATCCACACGTCGTCCGTTGCGACCAAGGAGTGGGTCGCGAACACGCTTGCGAGCAGGAGCGCAGTGACCATTGTTCGATTGTACGCCGACCGTCTGCCACAATGGGCCCGATGCACGCGCTCAAGACGCTCGAATATGACGGTGTCTTGACCCTGTTGGCGGCCCATTGCGACACGCCGGACGGTGAGGGGCTCGCGCACGCTCTTGAGCCGCGATTCGACGAAGAAGGCGTTTGGTTCGAGATCGCTCGTACGACGGAAGCGTGTGATCTGCTCAACGAGGCTTCGATTTCTCTCTCAGGCGTCGGCTCGCTCGAACAAGCGGTGAAACGAGCGTCGAAGCAAGCGTCGATTGATGGTGCCACTCTATGGAGGGTCGGCGAGTCTCTGCGCGTGATGCGTGCCGCAAGGACGGTCCTCCAGCGCAAGGCTGCCGCGACGCCAAACCTCTGGCTGCTCGGACAGCGGCTGCCCGACGTCGAACTCCTGGAACGGAGGCTTCTTACAAGCTTGGACGGTGACGGCACCGTTCGCGACGAGGCGAGCCCCGATCTGCGCGCCGCGAGACAGAAGAAGAACGCGACGACGAAGCGAATCACGGAGAAGATCCAGAGTTACACCACAGGAAGGTTTCGGGACCTGTTGAGCGATGCGGTCGTCACCCAGAGGGGCGGCCGGTTTGTCGTGCCGCTCAAGGCCGAGAACAAGGGGAAGATCAAGGGGATCGTGCACGATACGAGCGCGAGCGGGCAGACGATGTTCGTCGAACCCGAAGAGGTCGTTGCGCTGGGGAACGACCTGCGCGAGGCCGAAGCCAAAGAGAAGGCAGAGGAGCAGCGCGTCCTTCTCGAACTCTCGATTGCAGTCGGCGAGGTCGCGCCTGAACTGCTCGACGGGCTGGAGGCGGTCGCAGAGCTCGACCTCGTGCTAGCAAAAGCGAGGCTAGGCCACCAGTCTGGCGGGTGCATCCCGACAAAGCAGGGAACAGCAAACCTTGTTCTTGTCCAAGCGCGGCACCCGTTCATTCCAAAAGAGACGGCCGTTCCACTCGACATCTCTCTTGGAAGGGACCACGACGCGATTCTGATCACCGGGCCGAACACCGGAGGCAAGACCGTGGCGATTAAGACTGTGGGGTTGGCCGTGGCTATGGCTCAGTCCGGGATGATGCCGACAGCGGCGTCGATGAAACTCGGCGCGTTCTCCCAACTCTGGGCGGACATCGGCGACGAGCAGTCGCTGCAGCAGTCGCTCTCCACTTTCAGCGGACACGTGCGCAACATCGCCGAGGCGATCAAGCAATTGAAGCCGGGCGCGCTCGTCCTGCTCGACGAGATCGGTGCTGGGACAGACCCTGCCGAGGGCGCGGCGCTTGCGCGGGCGATCCTGCTCAAGTTCCAGGCTGGTGGCGCGAAGACTCTTGCGAGCACGCACTACGGCGAGTTAAAGATCTTCGCGAGCAACGCGAAGGGGTTCACGAACGCTGCGATGGAGTTCGACGCAAAGACACTGCGGCCGACATATCAGTTTCACCTTGGGGTTCCCGGTTCGAGCCAGGCCTATCGCATCGCCGAAAGGCACGGCGTGCCAAAGGACGTCATTGAGACCGCGCTCGAAGGCGTCACGGAAGACGAACTCGACGTCGCAAAGATGATTGAGAAACTCGAGCGCGCTCAAAAACAGGCGCAAGTGGCGCAAGGCGATGCGGACCGATTGAGCGCGCGCATCAAACAACTCGAGCGCGAGGCCGAGGAGAAGATCGCCAAGGCACAAGAAGCGCGCACGCGGGCCAGGTCCGACGCAGCCAGCGAACTCGAGGACGCACTGCGCGAGATTCGTGAGAGGGCCGATCAGGTGTTCGCGGCACTCAAGCCTGGTGCTAGCCAGCGAGAGATCGACGACGCGCGCTCTCGCTTGAAGGATCTGCAGAGCGAGGGCGCAGAACGCACCAAGTCGTTCAAGCCGAAAGCAAAGCCGAGAAAGGCGCCGGAGCAGGAACTCAAAAAGGGCACGCAGGTCAGGCTTGTGGCTCTGGGGCAGTCAGGGACGGTCGTCGAACCGCCCAAGGGGGACAATGTCGAAGTCCAAGTCGGGGCGATCAAGATGAAGGTCAAACTGACCGATCTAGAGTTCCTCGGCGAACCCAAGACATCGCCACCCAAGTCCAAGTCTTCTGGCACAAGGTTGGACAAAGGCCTGACGGCATCGACTGAGATCCACTTGCGGCAGATGCGGGCTGAAGCGGCCATGGAAGAGTTGGAGCGGTTCCTCGACGATGCCGTTCTGGCGGGACTGCCCAGTGTGCGCATCGTTCATGGCAAAGGGGAGGGCATCCTGCGTAAAATGACCCACGACCTCTTGAGGAGGCACCCGCACATCAGCGAGTTCCAGGACGCCGCCCCCGAACAAGGCGGCGCAGGAGCAACGGTCGCCAAGTTCAAATGAACCCAACAGACAAGACGGTCTTGATCGAGGCCGCCAAAGCCGCAAGATCGAACGCCTACGCCCCCTACTCCGTCTATCGGGTGGGCGCGGCGGCGCAGGCCGCCGACGGCTCGGTGTTCGTTGGCTGCAACGTGGAGAACGCCTCGAGCGGGCTGACGGTTTGCGCGGAACGGAACGCGATTGTAGCCATGGTGGCCGGCGGGAAGACCTCGCTCGCTGCCATCGCTGTGGCGACGAAGGACGGCGGGACTCCTTGTGGCGCCTGCCGCCAGGTGATACAAGAGTTTGCAGTCGGGCCAGAGATGCCCGTTTTGACGGTGGACGAGAAGGATCGTGTGGAAGAGTGGACGCTCGGCGCGCTCTTGCCAAACGCATTCACCGGAAGTGGATTGAAACGAGAATGAACAAGGAACTCAACGTGAGGAACATGGTGTTCGTCGCAGCGGCGATCGCCCTCGGGATCATCTCCGGATGCGGAGGAGGCGGAGGGGGCGGTGGTGGCGGCGGCGGAACCCTCAACATCGCAAGCGGCCAGTATTTTGAGTTCTTGCGGGGGAACGGCTCATGGTTTGATCCGTTCAATCTTGTCGTCGGCGACGGCGGGACTGTGGTGTTGGCGCACTATGACTCGCTTGGCAACCGCACAGCGCTACAGTGCAGCGGCTGGGCGACGACGTCCGGTGGCCTGGTGGCGATCAGTCAGACCAGCCCGACCACTGCCTCGTTCGCCGTCAACTTTGCACCTGCAGGAGAGTTTCGCTTCCAAGTCACGAGCACGGTGTTCGGGTTTTTTGAACAGCGCGCCCGAGTCCCGAGCGCGGTGGCCACTGTCAGTGGTCGCGTCGTCGATTTGAGCATCTTTAGCGGCCAGCCTACGAACAACGGCATTCCGCACCTTGACATCGACCTCTTCGACAACTTGGGGAACGTGATCGGTTCGGCCCGGACGATGCAGGACGGTCGGTTCACAGCCAGAGTGCCCACAAACGCAGTGGAGATCATGGTCGAGGAGTCGACCATCAAGATCCCGAAGTACTACAAGTCGGTCAAGTACAACAACGCCACCTACAATCCGCTGGACGCCGGATGTCGGATACCTTTGGGCGCCTTGGGCGGTGGAGCAAACCCGATGCCGTTCCCAATGGGGTTGCCTTTAGAGGCAGGCGGGCCGCCTCCGCCACCCGGCGGCTGCTAGCCGCGCAGTAAACTGTCGGCACTTGGAACTCGAGAACCGGCCTGAAGGGCAGCACTACGGTCTGAGCGACGACTCCATCCAGGAGGTCGTTATGCTCGCCCGTCGCATTCGCGAGTCCACAGGCGGGGAACTCGACGACTCGGCGATCTTGGCGGTCGCTGAAGCGACCGGGGCCCCCGCAGACTACGTCCGCCTGGCTATCCAAGCCATGCCGGTCGAAAAGAGCGACACTCCCTTCGACCGCGTACGGAACGCCTTCTTGGCCTTCGACCACGACATGCGCCGCTATGCGATGGCTGGCGTGTTGTCCACGGTCATCGGGCTCTTGGTCACGCTTGCGAACTTGTTTGGCGACGACTCGGGCCTGGGATGGACTTTGGCGATCCTCCTCATCCTCGGGGCTGTCTGGAACTGCGCCGTTGCAAGGAGCATCAAGGCGGCGATGCTCGCTGGAACGATCGTTGGTGGCCTGAGTTTTCTCATGGTCACGGTGTTCACGTTCCTGATGGGCTTGTTTCCTGCGATCCCGAGCAACGGCCCTGATGCCGGCTTCATCCTTCTGTTCATCGGGGTCGGCGCCGTAGGAGGGCTGCTGTCTAACGTCTTTGGCGGAGTGCTCAGGAGAAAACTCGGCTTGCGCGACCCCGCGCTCGAGAGACAGCAGTTGTTGCACCAATTGCTCGAGATCCAAGACCGGCTCAAGTCGGACGAGAAGTTCGTCACGTTCCTCAGCGTGGACATTGTGGGCTCGACGAGATTGAAGGCGGAGAGCGATCCGCTTTCCATCGAGTTCACGTTCAACGAGTACCACAAGTTCGTCGAGTCCATCGCGTATCGGCATGGCGGACGCGTCCACTCAACCGCAGGCGACGGTGTGACCGTCGCGTTCGACGAGCCGCAGCACGCCTATGCCGCCGGCAGGTCACTCATGGCGGGCCTCTTCGAGTTCAACGCATTCCGCAACCGAATCGGCAAGCCCATCGAACTCCGCGGCGGGCTCCACACAGGCAGCGTGCTTGCGCCGGGCCAGGACATCAAGAGCGTGAACTTTGCGCACGTCATCGACATCGCTGCCCACATGCAAAAGACGGCGCCGGTCGGTTGTCTTGCCGTTAGCGACGCCACGGCGACCTATATCCCTGGTGGAAAGTCCGTAATCGGCAGCGAAGTCGTCGAGACGCAGAACGTGCGCGGGACGATCTGGCGACCGAAGTCCAAGGTGACTCCTCAGGCTGTGGTCTCCTAGCGGACCACGTCCTCGATCAGTAGGTCTGGAGTCGTGCGGTCTAAGTTGGTGTCACCCCTATCGTCCTTGCCGTCCAACCCGTAACTGTAAACAAGAAAGTCGCGGCCTAAAGGCAGGTATCCGAACTGGAGCCCAGTGTACGGGTCTGTGCGAACCTCCTGGGCAAGCCCGCCCAGGTCGGCTGGTGCCGAGCCCCGCACGTTGATCGTGTTCTGAACCCAAGACGCCGTTGCGAGGAGGCGGGTTCTGGCCAAGGTTAGGTCGCGGACGTCCATCCACGCGTCGAGCGAAGAGAAGAACTGCTTGGCGATCTTGGCCTCGGTTCCACTCAGATTGGTCTTGATCCGACTCCTTCCCGATCCGGGTTCTGCCACGAGCGAGTCGGCTTGGTCGAGAACTTCGTCCATGCCCCTGACGAGCCCGGCGAAGAGGGCGTTCCGCCCGGTGGCGTCCAGGCTTGCATACCCAACGACGACCTCACCTGCCTCTCCGTACAAGTTCTTGGCGTACTCCTTCGCCCGACCTTCCATGAGAGCCATCTGCATCTCGCGCAATGCAGCCGCCATGTTCAAGCCTTCATGGTCGATCGTCGTCGATGGATCGGCCATATCCTTCAGAGCGCTTGAGAGACCGCTCGTCAGGTCATCGAGGTCGCCAACCGAGAAAGAGGCCAAGAAGGGAGCGATGGCCCTGCGGGCGCCATCGATCACGCCGTACCCCAGTGTCGCGTCCGAGACGTCACCGCCGCTCAATCCCGCGCCGAAACGCGTCGCTACGACGGTCCATCGCGCCGCCGCCTGCCATTCCTGAGATGCGACAGCGGCCTCGATACGCCAGACAAGGGCACGGCCAAGAAGCAACCAGCCCTTGTGGTGAGGGTTCACGGTGAACGGGCCGCTCGGCTCGAACCGAAACGTGCACGTGTGCCGCGAAGCGTCCGCCAGGTCGGCAAGAAGCGGATCCAGTTCTGCGATCGACTTGCGTCGGTTGCCGTCTGTGTCTCTGGCATCGAGGCTAACGGTGGATCGTGCGCTCGCTCGCCGCGCAAGGTCTACGTAGACGTCGAACGCGTTTGGTCCGTTCGGAGCGGCGATGGCGGACTTGCCCACCGCAACGATCTCGTCCTTGACCTCGGGAGGTGGCTTGGCACAACCGGCAAGGAGCGCAGCGACCAAGACTGCGAACATGCCACGTGCCATACGACCGTGATTGTACTGGAGTCCAGAGTAACCTAAGCAGAGATGAAAGGCGTCGTCCTCGCAGCGGGCAAAGGCACGCGACTCTATCCTGTGACGAAGGCCATCGCAAAGCCCCTCTTGCCCATCGCGAACCGCATGACGATGGAGTACGCGTTCGACCAGTTCAAAGAGTGCGGGGTCGATGAAGTCTGTGTCGTCGTGGGCGAGAACGAGAAAGAGGTCACAACGGCGCTCGGCGATGGTTCAGCGTTTGGGATGCGCCTTGAGTACGCCAAGCAGTCGGAGCCGAAGGGCCTCGCCCACGCCGTGGGGTTTGCACAGCGATTTGTTGAAGGGGACGATTTCATGCTCTACCTAGGCGATGCGATCTACGGCCAGTCGCTCGCTCCGTTCGTCGAGCAGTTCAAACGGGAGGGGCCAGCAAACCTGAACCTCGTGAAGGCGGTGGACGATCCCCGCAGGTTTGGTGTCGCCAACGTGACCGACGGTCGCATCACGAAACTGGCTGAGAAGCCACAGAACCCAGAGTCAAACCTGGCGATGGCGGGGATGTACTTGTTTGGGCCACAAATCTGGTCGGTGCTTCCCGATCTCCAGCCAAGCGCGCGCGGCGAGTACGAGATCACCGATGCGATCCAACTCTTGATCGATCGAGGCGAGACCGTGCTCGCTGGCGTTTACGAGGGCGAGTGGTTCGACACAGGGACGCTTCCATCGTTCCTGGAATCGAGCAGGTTCCTGACCAAGGGAGGCACGTTGATCGATCCGACGGCGATCGTCGAAGGCGAGATCGGTGGACACGTGGTCGTCGGTGCGCATGCACGAGTCCACTGTGGACTAATCGAGGACGCCGTCGTCCTGCCTGATTCGTTGATCGACGTCAAGGGACAGATCCAAGGCTGTCTGCTCGGGGGCGAGGTCCGGGGCGAGTCCCTGCAGGACGTGATCGCGTACGGCGACCTTAAATGACGAGAGGCCTGGCGCGGAGACCAGGCCTCAAAAGCGACGAAAGGGTGACGCTTACTCGGTTCCGTCTTCGCCCGCGCCAGCACCAGTTGTGGTGGTGGTCGCTGGGGCTTCGTCGGTTCCACCGGAGCAACCGGCCACGAAGGCGCTGACGACGCCGAGAGCGAGCAAGAGAACGATAATCTTCTTCATGTTCGTAACAGACCTCCTCAGTTGTGCCCCGTAGCCCGAAGGCCGCTGGCACTGTACCGAGTCGCAGGCAAGAATACCTGTAGCCCGGCTCCGAGTCACTAGTAGCGACGAGGAACCACCCCCCAGGGTTGCAGGTTCCAGGCTCCCCTTCGGCCCAATAGGGTGAAATCGACTATCCGGCGGCGGTAAGTTAGCCGTTTCCCGGAGGCACCCCCTCGGAGGCAACCTATGGTCAAGTACGAAACAATCAAGGCTCTCGACGACGACTTCCTGATGAAGACGTACCGTCGCCAGGCAGCCTTGTTCGTCCAAGGCTCGGGCTGTACCCTCTGGGACAACCGGGGGAACGAGTACCTCGACTTCCTGGCCGGGATCGCGACCTGCTCGCTCGGCCACTGCCACCCGGCGGTCGTGAGCGCACTCACCCGGCAGGCACAGCAACTCACGCACACGTCCAACTTTCTCTTGACCGCTCCACAGGCGCGCTTGGCCGAGAAACTCTGCCGGCTGAGCGGAATGGAACGTGCGTTTTTCACGCATTGCGGAGCAACGGCCAACGAGACGGCTCTCAAGATCGCCAAGAAGCACGGGCTCGCCAAGCGGCCCGACGGTGACTATGAGATCGTGGCTCTGCACCTGAGTTTCCACGGACGGACGCTCGGCGCCATAAGTGCCACGGGCCAACGAAAGTTCCAAAGGCCGTTTGAGCCGCTCGTTCCCGGCTTCGTGTTTATCGAGGCTAACGACGTTGCTGCGCTCAAGTCGGCTGCTTCGCACAAGACTGCGGCGATCTTTCTTGAACCCATCCAAGGCGAGAGCGGCGTCCACGAACTGACGACAGAGTTCTTGCAGGAAGCGCGCAGGCTCGCGACCGAACACGGCGCGTTGCTAGTGTTCGACGAAGTGCAAACGGGAATCGGTCGGACCGGGGCCTGGTTCAACTTCCAGCGTCACAACGTCGTGCCCGACGTGATGACCTTGGCGAAGGGTCTTGGGAGCGGGATTCCGATTGGAGCATGCCTCGCGCGAGGCACGGCGGCCGAAGTCCTCGAACCCGGCGACCACGGGACGACACTCGGCGGCAACCCGCTTGCCTGCGCGGTCGCGCTCGCGGTCCTCGACACGATCGAGCACCAGCACCTCGTCGAGCACGTGGAAAGGGTCGGGGGCTATCTGCGGGCTGCACTGCTGTCCCTGGGTTCGCCAGTGGCGAGCGTACGCGGCAAGGGATTGATGCTGGCCGCTGCGCTCGAGAAGCCGATCGCCAAGGATGTCGTTGCGTCGTGCTTCGAACGGGGCTTGATTGCCAACGCCCCGGACGACTCGACGATACGGTTCGTGCCGCCCCTGATCGTGACCGAGCAACAGGTCGACCGGGCGGTGTCTATCCTTGCTGACGCGCTGGGAGTCCACTACAAGGCCCCTGTCCATGCGATCGTCACGGATCGCCCCGCTCCCTTGCACGACTTCCTCGGCATCGAGGGGCTGAGCGCGGCGCAATGCGAGCAGATCCTCCAACTTGCGAGCGACATGAAAGTCCAGCGACGCGAGTCGCCGAAGATCATCGTTCCGGTCGAGGGTCGCACGGTCGCGCTCGTCTTCGAGAAACCCAGTCTGCGAACGCGGGTTGCCTTCGAGACTGCCATCCGCGAACTCGGGGGCGAGGCCGTGTTCCTTGGAAAGTCGGAGATCGGAATGGGTTCGCGCGAGTCGATCCGCGACGTCAGCAAGAACCTGAGCCGATGGTGCAGCGCGATCGTCGCGAGGCTGTATTGGCACAAGGACTTGATCCAGATGGCTGACGACGCCGACGTGCCAGTCATCAACGCACTGACGGAGATGGAGCATCCCTGCCAGGCCTTTGCGGACATGATGACGGTCCAAGAGCGCTTTGGGACGGACAAGGTGCGGATCGCGTACGTCGGAGACGGGAACAACGTCGCACGCTCGCTCGCCCAACTCGCGACCAAACTTGGCCACCCGTTCACGATTTGCGGGCCTGAGAACTTCCGCATGGAGGACATGGAGGGTGTGCGTCAGACGAGCAGCCTTGAGGACGGCCTTGCAGGAGCCCACGTGGTGTACACCGACGTTTGGATCTCGATGGGAGACGAGCACGAACAGGAGCACCGGCTCAAAGTGTTCGAGCCGTACCAAGTCAACGCCCGCGTGATGGCGATGGCCGAGAAGGACGCGATCTTCCTGCACTGCCTGCCAGCGCACCGGGGATTCGAGGTCACAGACGAGGTGATCGACAGCGCGCAGAGCGCGGTCTATGACCAGGCCGAGAACCGCTTGCACGTCCAAAAGGCGATCCTCAGCAAGGTCATGGGAGCGTGATCCTGGTATTTGTACGGGGGCCCGGACTAAGGCTCGGTTAAAGCGGCGGGCGATGTCCCGGGCGTAACAGTGGGCTGATGAGGGCCAAGGTAAGACTCATGGCGAGGGAACTGCCATGAAGAAAACTTTCTTGCTTGCCACTATCGTGCTGGGTGCCGTCGCAAACGCGCAGGTCTCACCAGTCATCAATGAATTCGTTGCGAACCACACAGGGACAGACACCCTGGAGTTTGTCGAAGTCTTCGCTTCGCCGAACGCAGACCTGAGCGGGTTCACCGTCCTGCACATCGAAGGAGACACGACGGGTGCCGGTGTCGTCGACAGCGTCTTTGCACTCGGGACTGCGAACGCAGGCGGGTTCTGGACGACGCCTTTCCAAAACAACGAGATCGAGAACGGTTCGATCACGCTCCTCTTGGTTGCTGGGTTCTCCGGCACAGACGGGATGGATCTGGACACCAACAACGACGGCGTCTTCGACCTCACGCCATGGAACGCCATCATGGACTCGGTCGCAGTGTCTGACGGAGGTGCGACCGACTTCTGGTACTCGACTGTCGTACTGACGCCGAACTTCGACGGTGACCCGAACACTCCGGGCGGCGCGTCGCGCATTCCGAACGGAACGGACACCAACACGGTTGCGGACTGGCGTCGAAACGACTTCGACGGTGACGGGCTGCTGGGCAACACGGGCACCGCGGTCTTCCCCGAGGCGTTCAACACGCCCAACGCGATGAACCAGGCGGCGCCCGTTCCGGAGCCGGCATCGCTCGCCGCACTTGGACTCGGCGCACTCGCCCTTCTTCGCCGAAGGCGCAAGAACTGACGGGATTGTCCAGGTAAAGCCCCTGTGTCCAAAGGATGCAGGGGCTTCTTCGTGCCTGGCCTCCTTTCCTCTACCCTGTAAACTCCAGCCAGAGCCATGCCGACCGCATCCGAGCCGAACACGCTGCCCAACAGGTGGGAGAAGACCCGCGCCGCGAACCTTGACGACCCGGACCAACTGGTATACGCCAGCAATCTCTTGGGCTCTGACCCCCGCATCACAAACTTTGGGGGCGGCAACACTTCTGTCAAGGCGACCCAGCCGGACCCCTTGACCGGCGAGCCGGTGCAAGTGCTCTGGGTCAAGGGAAGCGGCGGCGACCTGGGAACAGCGAAGAAGGACGGGTTTGCAAGCCTTTACTTAGACAAGGTCCTCGCCCTGGAGGCGCTAGGCAAGCAAGAGGGTCTGCACGAGGACGATATTGTCGGACTGTACGAGCACTGTGTGTTCAACCTCAATCCGCGAGCCTGCTCGATCGATACGCCGTTGCACGCGTTTGTGCCGTTCAAGGCCGTGTCGCACATGCACGCGGACGCTGTCATCGCCATCGCGGCGAGCAAGGACGGAGTCGCGCTCACACAGGAGATTTGGAAAGGCGAGATGGGATTCCTTCCGTGGAAGCGGCCCGGGTTTGAACTGGGCCTCATGCTTCGCGACTTGATCAAGGCCAACCCGGGGATCAAGGGCGCGCTGATGGGCTCGCACGGCTTTATCAATTGGGCCGACACCTGGGAGGAGTGCTACGCAGACACGTTGCGCATGATCAACGTGGCACAGGAGTTCATCGACAAGAGAGACCCGAGCGGGGCGTTCGGAGGGGCGGTGCGCGAAACCAAGCGAGAAGACAGTCAGCAAGTCTTGATCGAACTGCTCCCGAAACTTCGCGGCCGGTCGGCACACCTCGGAAGGCGGCTTGTTGCGGACGTCGACACGAGCGATGAAGTCCTGGAATTCCTGGCAAGCAAGAAAATGCCCGCTCTTACTGCTCTCGGAACATCTTGCCCTGACCATTTTCTCCGCACTAAGATTCGACCAATGGTCTTTGAGCCTGACAGTGACCTCGATGCGTCGCTCCAATCGTTCCGTGCGGGATATGAGCAGTACTACGACCGATGCAAGCGTCCCGACTCGCCGGCAATGCGCAACCCCAATCCCAGCGTCGTGCTGGTGCCAGGCGTCGGCATGGTCTCTCTCGGCAAGAACCCGACCGAAGCGAGAGTGACCGGAGAGTTCTATCGCAACGCCATCCGCGTCATGCGCGGGGCGGAAACGGTCTCAACCTACACCGCCCTGCCAGAGCAGGAGGCCTTTGACATCGAGTACTGGCTGCTCGAGGAGGCGAAACTGCGACGCCAGCCTGCCGAGAAGGAAATGTCGCGGCAAGTCGCGATCGTGACGGGGGCCGCGCAGGGAATTGGCAAAGCCACCGCGATCAAACTCGCATCCCTCGGGGCGTGCGTCGTGATGCTCGACATCAACAGCGAGAGGCTAGCCGAGGCAGTCGACCAGGTGGGCGGCGGCGAGGCCGTCACCTCGTTCGTATGTGACGTGACCGACCGAGCAGAACTGAGGAAGGCGTTCGAGCACGCCGTCTTGACTTACGGCGGTATCGATGTGTGCGTCGTCAACGCCGGAAACGCCCGACGTGGCACGGTAGCAGACACGAGCGACGCTGATTACGCGTTCTTGCGCGATCTCCTCGTGGACGCGTATTTCCAGACGATGGCGCACGCCACACGGCTGATGATCGAGCAGGGGACTGGCGGCTCGATCGTTGTGGTGGGCAGCAAGAACGGCACGGCGGTGGGTTCGAACGCCGCGCTGTACTCTGCGGCCAAGGCGTTCGAGCTCCACTTGATGCGGTGTACGGCGACAGACATGGCCAAGCACAAGATCCGGTGCAATGCCGTGAACCCGGACGCAGTGGTGCAAGGAAGCGGGATTTGGAACGACGCATGGCGCACCCAAACGGCCGCATCGCTCGGAATCCAGCCCGACGAGGTCGAGGACTATTACAAGGATAGGACGCTGCTCAAGGAGCATGTCCGGCCAGTGGACATCGCCGAGGCGATCGCCTGGCTCGCCAGTGAGGCCCGGTCGTCTCGCACGACGGGCTGCACCATCACTGTCGATGGCGGCAACCGCGAAGGGTTTGTGCGCTAGCCCCAGGTAGCATTTCGCCGTGACCGAGAAGCCGCTTGGTGCGGTCGCAGTGGACATGGGCGCGTCTTCGGCGCGCTTCGCCGGAGGCTTTCTCGAAGGGGGCAAGATCCACTCCGAGGTCGTCGAGCAGATCGCACACGAGCCGATCGGTGGCAAGTGGGACTACAAGTCCTTGCACGCCCTTTGCGAGCGCGCGGTCAAGTACGGCAAGGAGAAGTACACCAAGTCGACGCTCGGGATCGACACGTGGGGCGTAGACCATGGATTCATCGACGCAAAGGGGAAACTCGTCCAAGACCCGGTCGAGTACCGCGACCACTCACACGTCCAGATGTTCGAGGCGATGGTCGGTAACCGGAGACGGCTGTATTCGCTCACCGGCATCCAGCACCAACCGTTCAACACGATCTACCAACTCGCTGCCCGCCGTAACGAGCACCCTGATTGGCCGGGTGAACTGAGGTGGCAACTCTTGCCCGACCTCTTTGGACACGAACTCAGCAAGCGCATGCACTTTGAGGCGACACAGTGCTCGACGACGCAACTCATGGGCCTAGACGGAAAGTGGTGTGAGGAGGCGTTCGAGATCGCGGGATGGCCCTTGCCGCTGCAACAGCCGAAGGCCCCTGGCCACATCGTGGGGAACATCTGTGAGGGGATCGACCTCGCCAGTGTTGCCAGCCACGATACGGCGAGCGCGGTCTGTGGCCTGGGGACGCTCGGTGATTCCGACGTGTTTCTCAACATCGGCACCTGGACCTTGCTGGGGACGGTGATCGACAAACCCCTCGTCTCGCACACGGCGGAGGACGGCGGGTGGACGAACGAGCGCACCCACGACGGGCGAATCCGGTTCTTGAAGAACATTCCTGGCTTCTACATCATCAACCGCTTGCACGACGAAATGGGCATTGCCGAGCCCGTTGCAGACTGGCTGGACTCGGCAGACTTCGGCTTTGAAGGTCAGTTCGACTATTTCCACAAGGATCTCTACAACCCGGAGTCGATGCCTGTGATGGTGCTCGAACACGCGAGCAAGACGCCGACGCGCAAGGAGCATTGGGCGGCGATGGCGGTCCGGAGCCTGGCGTGGGCGATGGTCAGCCAGCCGGCCGGACTTGGCGAACTGGTCGGACGGCAGTTCACGCGCATCCGCGTGGCCGGGGGCGGCTCGCGCTGTGCCGCGTTGTGCCAGATGATCGCGGACGGGACGGGGCTCACGGTGGTTGCAGGCCCGACCGAGGCAACCGTCCTTGGAAACCTTGCGATGCAGTTCGTCGCAGCCGGTGAGGTCTCGCTGGGACAGATCGCCGAATTGGTCGACGCGAGCACCGAGACGCACACTTTCGAGCCCGGTGCCGAACGATGAGGGTCAGGCTTCTTCTGACCTGTCTCTGTGACGCGTACTACGGCGAAGTTGGCATTGCTGCAGTCCGCGCGCTAGAGCACGCGGGCTGCACTGTCGAGTTCGACGAGGCGCAGACGTGCTGTGGGCAGCCGGCATTCAACGCAGGCGACTGGGACGTTGCCCGGCCGATCGCGGAACGCTCGATGAAGTTGTTCGGGTTGGATCGGGATGAGGACGTGTTCGTCGTGACGCCCAGCGCATCTTGCGCCGCCATGCTACGGCACGGATACGGAATGCTCGGAGTGTCCTGCCAAACCAATCGCGTGTACGAACTCGCCGAGTTCCTGGTTGACGTCGCGGGGAAGCAGCAATGGGGCGGAACACTGCCGTCTAGGCGGATCGGCCTGCACCGCGCTTGCCACGGCAGGATGATGGGCCTACGCAACCAGCAGGCTGAGATCCTTGCTTCGATCGGTGGAATCGAGGTCGTGGAGATCGGCTCGCCCGAACAGTGTTGCGGGTTCGGAGGAGCGTTCTCGGTGACGCACGGAAAGGTCAGCGAAGGCATCGGCCTCGAAAAACTACGCCAGATCGAGCAAGCCGGCGTGGACCAAGTCGTGAGCGGCGACATGGGGTGCCTCATGCACCTGCAAGGGCTCGCAAAGCGGAACTCGATCGAGATCGCCTTCGCACACTTCGCCCAAGTCTTGGTCGAGGCGGTATCGGCATGAACACGTTTGACGGTTTCGTCCGCAAACTTGACGAGGACACGGTCCGGAGCGTCCGCGCCTCGACGATCCGCGTGAGCGAGAACCGACGGAACGCGCTGGCTGCAGTGTTTGCCGACGTCGACGCGGCGCGCCGCTCGGCCGGAGCGACGAAGTCGTACGTGCTTGACAACCTCAGGGGGCTGCTCCTGCAACTTGAGGAGAAGTGCACCAAGAACGGCATCACTGTCCATTGGGCAGTCGACGCGGCGAGCGCGCGAAGGCTGATCCTCTCGCTATGTCCCCAAGATTCCACCATCGTCAAGGCCAAGTCGATGGCGACCGAAGAGATCCATCTGAACGACGCCCTCGAGAAGGCCGGCCATTCGGTCGTCGAGACAGACCTAGGCGAGTTCGTGGTTCAGATCGATAAGGACACGCCGAGCCACATCGTTGCCCCGATCATCCACAAAGACCGAAGACAGATCGCCACTCTGTTCGAGCGAGAGGGGATCGGCGAGTACAACGACGAACCAGAAGTGATCGCCGCACAGGCGAGGTCCCACCTAAGGAAAGCGTTCCAAAGGGCTGACGTCGGGATAAGTGGCGTCAACTTTGCTGTTGCGTCCAGCGGTCGGATCGTGACGGTCGAGAACGAGGGCAACAACCGGCTTTCCACCACCGCACCCAGAATCCACATCGCGCTCATGGGCATTGAGAAGGTCTTGCCCACGGACGAAGACCTCGCGTTGTTCCTTCGGCTCCTTGCTGGCTCTGCGACCGGACAGCGGCTAACCGTGTACACACATTTCATCACCGGACCAAGAGGGGATGGAGACGACGGGCCGGAACAAGTTCACCTCGTCCTGCTCGACAACGGGCGCAGCCGCGTGCTCAATGGGCCCTATCGCGAGATTTTGCGGTGCATCCGGTGTGGCGCATGCTTGAACGTGTGTCCGGTCTACCGTAGGTCGACTGGGCACGCCTACGGACACGTGTATCCAGGTCCGCTCGGCGCGGTGCTTGCTCCAGCGTTGGAAGGCGTAGAGAAGCACGGCCATCTCGCCAAGGCGTCTTCGCTCTGCGGGGCGTGCCAAGAAGTTTGCCCTGTGGACATTCCAATTCCCGACCTCCTCTTGAAACTGAGGTCCGAAGACGACAGGAACAAGGGCTGGAAGTGGTTTGGCATGGGAGCGCGCAACTCGCTAGCGTGGCGGGCGGGCGTCAGTCTGCTGCCGATGGTCGAGATGCCGAAGTCTTGGCGCGAGTTTCGCGAGCCCGTCAAGAAGCGCATCGACTTCAGGAGGTGGTGGCGTGGACGATCGTGATCGTGTCCTTGCGGCGTTGCCACAGTCGAAGGGTGGCGAAAGGCCCCGACCGACCGCAGAAGTGGTGCTCGAGCAGGGGGCCGATCTTTGGCAGACCTTCTGTGCGATGCTCGAGTTTCACAAGGGCGAAGTCGCAGACATCGGTGTGCTCGCAGGGTTTCGGGATCGCGCGACGTGGGACGACGACGCGGACGAGGCCGTGGGAGCGGTGCTCGGTCAACGTGTAGCCAGCGTCTGGGACGCTGAATGCGGGGTGACACACTGTGACGCCGCGATCGCCGAGACGGGCAGCATATTCATCTCCGCGGCTCCGGTAAGACGGAGACTGACGAGCCTGGCCCCACCCGTCCATGTTTGCCTGGTTCGGCAGAGCAACTTGGTGCTGAGCCTGGAAGAGGGCCTTTCGCGACTGGCCGGCCGCAACAGCGTGCTTGTGACGGGCCCCAGCAGGACGGCGGACGTCGAGGGGGTGATCGTCATGGGCGTCCACGGCCCCAAGCGGCTCATCGTCGTCCCGTTGCCCGGATAAATACCTGTAAATCCGACCCCGTTGAACCGAGAATCTCAATGGCGGAGGCCCTCCCGAGCCTCGCCGAAACGGGACATGCAACAGTTCGCACGCCGCCAGCCGTCAGACGGCCCGTCTGAACCAGCCCAGGTGCCTATCCAGGCGCCCCTCCAAGCCTCGGACGAGACCATGGGCCAACTCCTTGATCAACTTTGCGACCTGCGCAAGGCGGTCACTCAATTGAGCGAGGAAGTCGCTCACGTCAAGGGCGAAAACCACAGCCTTCGGGTCCAGATCGCAGGATGGATGGCGAACCAAGAGGCGATTGCGACGGCACAGCCTTTCGTAGCGCCATCTGAGCCGAAGACTGAGCCAGTTGCCGATGCACCTGTCGTTGTCGCAGCCCAAGCCGTCGAGCCCCCAGTCCAGCCGGAAGAGGAAGAGCCCCATGCGGACATCGACGAGGAGTCTCTCGTCGAGGCGGCGCGAAAAAACGCTGTCGAAGAGGCCAAGCCTGTAAACGGCCCGCTCTCCGACAACGAGATTCAGCGGCTCCTTGCTGAGGCCGCCGGAACTGCCGCGCCCGCCGAACCGGTTGTTGCGACGGAACCCAAAATGATTGCAGGCCCGCAGCCCGAACAAGATCCAGGGACTTTCCTTCACATCCAAGAGGATGAGCAGCCCAAACCTTTACTGGAGTACGACCCTGCCGCCGTTGCGCGCGTGCCGTCGCACCTCGCGATAGCAGCGCTAGCGCTGCCCGTGCGGCTCGAAGCGAACACAATTGTCTTGAAAGCGGTCGCTCCGTTCGACCAGTCCTCACTCGATATGATCGCTGACGCGATCGCGTGCCAGGTCGTCGCGGAAGAGGCTCCGATCGAGGAAGTCCTCGCTGGCCTAAGAAAGGCCTATGCCGGTGACGACTACGACAGCGAGCGCGAGGCGGTCTGGGCGGCTGCCCCAGCGGCGGAGAAGAAAAAAGGGCTCAAAGGACTCTTCCGGAGGGCCGCGTAAGATGGTTTCGATCGCCATCGCGAACGGAAAGGGGGGCGTCGGAAAGACGAGCCTCTCCGTCAGCCTGGCGATCTCGCTGGCCGAGCACGGCCACAAGACCCTTCTCGTCGACGCGGACATGGGCCTGGCGAACGTCGATCTGGTCTTGGGCATCAAACCCGCGAAGACCCTGCTCCATGTCGTGCGTGACTCCGTCCCAGTCTCTGAGGCCGTGGTCGAGGGGCCAGAGGGCATAGACGTCGTGTGTGGGGGGACCGGAAGCAAGGAACTTGCGAGCCTCGGCGGCGAAGAACTGAAGGCCCTCGTGGATGCCGTCCTCGATGCTGGTTCCAAGCACGCCTACGTCGTTTTCGACACTTCGAGCGGCATTGGAGAAAGCGCAACGGCCTTTCTGCGCGCATCGAAGCGCGTCCTGGTCGTCACGACGCCCGACCCGACCAGTGTGATGGACGCCTACGCGACGGCGAAGGCTGTCTTCGAAGAGAAGCCTGGTGCCGAAGTCGCGTTGATCGTCAACATGGCCGAATCACCGTCTCAAGCCTCGACCGTCTATGGCAGAGTCAGTTCGATCGTTGCACAGTTCCTCAACAAGGAGATCGCCCTGGCTGGCATCGTGCCTCTTGACCCGGAGGTCGGCAAAGCGCTTCGATCGAGGCAAGCCTTCATCCTGACATCGCCAAAGTGCAAGGCGTCTCGCGCGATCGATTCGCTCGTCGAATGGCTCAATCGCGAACCGTCACCGGTCGTCGACTCCCCGGCCGTCGGAATCTTGCAGAGGATGCGCTCGATCTTTGCCGCGTTCAAGAAGTCCGAACAGGACGTCGAAGAAGCCCCCGCCGCCAAAGAGGCCGCCTAGGCCTTCTCGCACTCGTCAAGCGCCTTGAGCACCTTGTCGACGAGTTCCTTCGGCAGCTGTGTCTCCGTCACTTTCCGTTTGACGCACTCGAGCATCTTGCCTTCGAACTGGTAAAAGTCCGCGCACTCGATGCACTCACAAAGGTGAGCCTCGACGCGCTCGCGCTCCTCCGGCGTCAGTTCCTTGCACAGGAAATCGCCGAGGAGTTCAACGGCCTCGTCGCACGAGCACTTGTCGTGTTCGCTCACTTCGCACCTCCTGCCACAAGCCCGCGGTCTTCTGCCGTGTGCCAAAGCGCCTTCTGGAGAAGTTTTCGGCCACGGTGCAGCCGCGACCGGACCGTCCCAATGGGGATCTCGGCGGCCTCTGCGATCTCCTCGTAGGTGAAGTCGTTCAGGAAGTAGAGCAGGCTTACGACCCTGTATTCCTCGGGCAGCTCATCGATGGCCCTTTGGACCTCTTCCTGGTCAAGTTTGTCGAACACGATGTCGAGGGTGTCCTTCAACCCGCCGTCTTCGGCGGCAGTGTACATAAAGAGGTCTTCGGCGTCTTCGAGCGGAACGCTCTGCCCACGCCTTGCCTCGCGAACCTTTGACTTGTAAAACTTGTTCGTGAGGATCTTCATGAACCACGCCTTGAAGTTCGTTCCTTCCTCGAAGGTTCCAATGGACCTGAACGCCTGGACTGCTGCGTCCTGGACAAGATCCATTGCGTCGTCCTGGTTGCCCGTGAGTTTGTGGGCGTAGCCATAGGCGACGTCGAGCACGGGCTTGAGGTGGCTCTCGAATCTTGCCCGATCCATCAGTGGGCCCAGTGTATCACTCGGGCGGCCCGGTCCTACCCTTTCAATCCGGTCGCCGCGATCCCTTGGATGAAAAGCCGCTGGGTAAAGAAGAACAGCACGATGATCGGTGCGACGACGATGGTCGAGGCAGCCATGAGGAGGTGCCACTGGGCGCTGTGTTGGCTCTTGTAGAACTGTAGGCCGAGCGAGAGCGTGAACTGCTCTTGGCTGTGGAGATAGATCAAAGGGCCGAGAAAGTCGTTCCACGCGGCCATGAACGCAAAGAGGGCCACGACGGCGATCGCGGGCTTGGCCAATGGGGCCACGACACGGGTGAAAATCCCCCACTCGCTGCAACCATCAAGTCGCGCAGCCTCGCTCAGTTCCATCGGGATCGTCCGAAAGAACTGCCGTAGGAGAAAGATACTGAAGGCGCTCCCAAACCAGGCCGGCACCCAAAGCGGTCGGAAGGTCCCCACCCAGTCCAGGCTCACGAACAACGAGAACACAGGGACCATCACGACGGGGAACGGCACCATCATCGTGGCGAGCGTGGCGGCGAAGGCCACGTCGCGGCCACGCCAGCGCAATCGTGCGAACGAGTAGGCGACGATGCTGTTCGAAACGACCGTGCCTGCAACGAACAAGACGCACACCAAGATCGTGTTTCGCGCGTAAACCAAGAACGGGGTGTAGCCCAGCGAGTCGCGCCCGTGCACGACCGCGTCGCCGTAGTTCTTCCACTGAGCGACGGCAGGCATGAACGTTGGAGGGTCTGCGGTCGTCTCCGTCGCCGTCTTGAGCGAAGTCGCCACCATCCACGCAAAGGGAAGGAGAAAGATGAGCCCGAGCGCGACAAGCGCGAGGTGGATGAGCGTGTGCTGCAGCAGGACGCGGTTCTTCATCCTAACCTCCCTCGTAGTACACGCGCTTCTCTGCAAACTTAACCGCGAGCAGGGTCAGAAGGAAGATCACGACGAACATGATCCACGCCATGGCGCTCGCGTACCCCATCTTGTGGTACTTGAACGCATTGTCAAAGAGGTACATCGAATAGAAGTAGATCGATCGCGAGGGAGAGCCGTCTTCTGAGAGCACATACGGCTGGGTGAAGACCTGTAACGACCAGATGATCGACATCACGACGTTGAAAAGGATGACGGGCGACACGAGCGGGATAGTCACGCTGCGCGTCTTCGCCCAAGGGCTTGCGCCGTCGATGTCGGCGGCTTCGTACAACTGCTGCGGAACTTGCTGCAGGCCAGCAAGGTAGATCACCATCGCGTTCCCGACGCCCCAAAGGGACATCATCACGATCGCTGGCTTCGACCATGCAGGCTCTGTCAGCCAGCCAGGACCCTCTACACCACCGACTCCGAGGCCCATGTTCACGAGACCGTGCTCTCCGTTGAACAGCCACATCCAAAGGATCACAAGCGACACGACGGGAACGAGAGACGGCAGATAGAACACCGTGCGGTATAGCGGCATCAGCGCGACCTTGCTGTTCAGCAGCAAAGCAAGGCCGAAGGCCACAACCGCCGCCAGCGGCACGTAGAGCGCGGAGAAGAACAGCGTGTTGCCGAGCGTCTTCCAGAACACTTCATCAGCGAACATGGTCGAGTAGTTCTCGGTACCGACCCAGACAGGCGGCTTGAGCACCGAGTACTCGGTGAAACTGAAGTAGACCGATGCCAGGATCGGGTAAGCGAGAAAGACGCCAAAACCGATGATCCACGGCGCGGCGAAGACGACTCCAGACCGACTTTCACGCCGACGGATCATTCGTGCTCCCTCAGCGCCTTTTCTCGCAGATACCTGTCGAGCGCAGGTTGCATGCGCATTCGGACGTTCGTGAGGACGGTCTGTGGGTCCTTGCCCTCGAGCACGATCTGGTCGAACGCGTTGCGCATCTCTGACGAATACTCGGGCCATATCGCGATCTTTGGCGGTGAGACCACGCTCGCGTTCTTGGGCATGTCGGTGAAGAGCCGGATGTAGGGGTTGGGGTGGTTGGCGTAGAACTCAGGGCTCGACTTGGCTAGCGGGGAGTGCTTGGTCTGGCCAAGGCAGAGTTTCTCCATCGCACTTTGCGACTGCATGTACTTGATGAACTCGAACGCCTCTTTTGGGTGCTTTGCGCCGCGCGGGATGACGAGGATATCGAGATCGGCGAAGGTTCGGCCCTTGAGGTCTGGCCTGTCGCTTGGATAGGGGAACGGGGACGCCGCCCATTTTAGGCTCGGTTTGTGCGTGGAGATGAAGTTGCCCATCCAGCCACCCTGCAGAACCATCGCCACCTTCTCGGACATGAACGCGTTTTGTGGAGAGTTGAACGCGCCGAACCCGCTCTTGAAGTTCTGCAACTTGCTCGTCCCGTACTTCTTTGCATAGGACTGCACCCAAGTGTAGGCGCGCACGTTCTCAGGCGAGTCGCACGTGATCTTCGACTCACCGTCCCAGAGTTCGCCGCCAAAAACGAACCCCCATCCCCAGTTCCACCAACCTGGCTCCTGGTGCATGAACCCAGCGACCGTGATCTCGCCATTGGGTTTAGACTTCGTCAGGAGGTCAACAACCTCGTCCATTTCCTCGATCGTCTCGGGCGGCGCCTTGATTCCCGCCTGCGCGAACAGCCGGGTGTTGTAGTGCAGCGCCGTGCTCGCAGGTGTGAGCGGGAGCGCATAGAGCCGCCCCTCGAACGTGCAAATGTCCCAATAGATGGGAATGTAGTCGTCGCGCGAGATACCGGCCTCCGCGCACAGTTCGTCTAGGGGGATCACGGCTCTGTCGTGGAAGTATTGGGCGACGTTCGGACCGAACAGGCCAGCCACATCCGGCGGCACTCCCGCCGCAGTGGCCATCAGAGTCTTGTTGTGGATTCCGCTCACGCTGAGCAGGTCGACGTGGATGCGGTCTTGACTGGAATTGAAGTCGTCGACGACCCTTTTCACGGCCTCAAACTCGATGCCGACCCACTTCTCCCAGTACGTGATATGGACCTTTCCGTCGTCGTGCTTAGGCCGGACGACGACTTCGCTCGCGACGAGGGCACCGACGACGGCGAGTGTTGCTAGAGCCGTCGAAGCCTTCATACGACTGATAAGACGTTTGGCAAGTGTCGGACAGATCAGTGGCGGAAGGCGTTCGTCGGAATAGGCCCGGTGGTCAGGCCAGTGCCGCTCCACTCTAAGGCAAGTCCCAGTCCACCGCTCGCGTTGAAGTACTCCACGCGGATGCGATGGTATCCAGCCGCAAGCGGCGCAGAGCCCTGCTTATTCACCATCCCGTGTAGGCCGTCGTTATCGATCACCAAGCGGTCGTCGATGTAAAGGCGACTGCCATCGTCGCTCGTGAGATTGAACGACACGACGGCGTCTTGGGGGATCGTGACGACGCCCGAGAACGCGAGCGCGAAGTCCTCGGGCCTCTTCCTGTGGGCGAGGTCCAGACCCGTGGTGCTGACTCCAAACGACTCCGGCTTCGCGTCCTTCATCTGGTCTAGAGTCTGAAAACGCTGGGCAAAGTAGTCGTATCGCAGGCCGGGGTCGGGTTCACGGATGAACACCGTCGCTGGCCACAGGGTCGACTTGTCGTGCTTGACGAAGGTTCTCTCGACGACCGGGCTAGTCCGCCCGCCCTGCAATGCGACGGCTTTCAAAACGGACGACTCGCGAACAGTGATCGGGCCACGGTAGATCGTCGAACTACGAGTCGGCGTTGATCCATCGAGCGTGTAGACCACCACGGCGAACGGATTGTCTGACTTCAGAGTCACGGTCGTCGAGTCGAGGAACTCTGTCGCATCGGTCGATACCGTCAGATTTGGGGCGCCGAGGAAGGCCCTGATGGAAGAGAGAAGGACGCTTCCGCTTCTCGACCGCACAGTGACTGTGACCGACCTTGCCGCGAGCGCGGGAAACTTGAAAACTCTGCGATAGCCGACGGTCGTACCTTGGGCTAGGATCTTCGGTCCACGACCGTCGTCGCCACGCACGACGACCGAGTCGATCCGCTGTCCATAGGCCAACGGTTCCGCCAGTTCGATATGGTCGATGATCGTCGGCTGGTCCCAGTGGAGTTCGACCGTCGCTTCGCGCAGCCCGTCTCGCGTCGCCCACAGCGACGAATCGTCCCCGTCGAGGAGGTTGCTGACACCGAACGAGCCGCGGGGAAGAGCGTTTGTCGATGCCCGGGCTCTGCGCGCGAAGTCTTCGCCGAACACAGCGTCCTGCCATCTTTTGAACTCGCCGAGGGCGCGCACGTCCTCTTCATGGATAACGCCGCGCGTGTCTGGCGGGACATTGAGGAGCAGGTTGCCACCGTGGCCGATTGAGCGGTACCAGATCTCTTGGAGTTGTGCGAGAGACTTGACTTTGTCGTTCTCGCTCGCTCGCCAGAACCAACCTGGACGGATAGAGACGTCGCACTCGCCAGGCGAGTACTTGTTCCCGTTCGGATCACCATTGTTGAGCAAGTGATAGATCGTCTGGTCGCCGGGCCAGTGCCCGGACGGCAGAAAGTTCCAGTTGGTCTCACCAACAAACCCTTGCTCGTTGCCCACCCATCGGACATCGCCGCCGTCGCCAAAGATGACGGCGTTGGGGGCGTGTTTGCGCACTGTGGCCTCGAACCGCGGCCAATCGTAGACCTGTCTCTTTCCATTCGGTCCCTCTCCGTTCGCGCCGTCGAACCAAACTTCCTTCATGTCGCCGTACTGCGTGAGGACTTCCTCTAGCATGGCGACAAACACGTCGTTGTACTCCGGCGTGCCGTAGGTCGGGTGGTTGCGATCCCAGGGCGAGAGGTAGACGCCCATCCAGAGTCCGTACTCCTTACAGGCGTCGCTAAGTTCTCGCAGCACGTCTCCTTTGCCGCCCTTCCACTTGCTTGACGCCACGCTGTGCTTGGTGTGTTTGCTGGGCCAGAGCGCGAAGCCGTCATGGTGCTTGGCGGTGATGATCACGCCGGTCATTCCGGCCTCCTTGAACACGCGGCACCACTGCCTTGCGTCGAGTTCGGTCGGGTTGAAGACGTTCGGGTCCTCCGTGCCGTGCCCCCACTCGATGCCCGTGAACGTGTTCGGCCCGAAATGGACGAACGC
>CAZGXW010000005.1:0-17693 GCA_964529975.1 uncultured Fimbriimonadaceae bacterium | reverse complement strand
GACTTTCTCGCCGCCTTGACGGCGGGCGCACTCGCGGTACCGACCTTGAGGCTGTTCAGCGAAGAGGCGCTCCGCTGGGTGGAGTCTGGCGACTGGGCCCAAGAGTTGGTCCGAACCCCGGCGCAGACCGAGGGTCCGTTCTTCCCGGATCGGCTCCCGCTGGACACTGACAACGACTTGGTCGTGATCGGCAAGAACACGACTCCGGCCGTCGGCGAAGTCACGCACCTGAGCGGGCGCATCCTCGCTGCCAAGGGCGAACCGGCCAAAGGAGTCCTCATCGAGATCTGGCAGGTGGACAACAACGGTGCGTACATCCACACCGGCAGCGACAATCGAAACAAGCTCGACAAGAACTTCCAAGGCTACGGCAAGTTCGAAACGTCAAGCGACGGCACCTACAAGTTCCGCACGATCAAGCCGGTCGCCTACCCAGGCCGCACGCCGCATATCCACGTCAAAGTCACCAAGGGTGAAAGAGAACTCCTGACAACCCAGTGCTACGTGAAAGGCGACCCGCGCAACGACCGTGACGGCGTATTGAACGGCATCCGCGACTCGCGGCAACGCAACTCCGTGATCGTGCCGTTCGACCCGATCAAGGAGTCGAGGGCGGGCGAACTTGCCGCCAAGTTCGAGATCGTGCTCGGCTGGACGCCGGTCGCCTAAGACTTCTTCTTTGCGGGGCGAGCCTTGTTCTGTGGGCTCATGCGGTCGCTTGGGCCGCCGGGCTTCTGGACCTGTATGTCCCATTGGTCGCTCGACTTCTTCTTGGGCTTGGCCATGCCGGACTTGAACTCCTGGGCCTCGCGCATCCGCTCGACCTTCTTGTCCTTGCGTTCACCGCCCTTCTTTCTCGTGTGGGCCATTGCTCAAGGTTACCGCCGCTTCCTCGTTGACTGAAATGTCAGGATTCGACTTGCCGTAGACTGCCCTTGTGGCGCCGCAGTACGTCGTGCCCTATGCCGTGAGCAACGTCGTGGCGTTGCTGATCCTGGCTGCCGCGGTTTGGTGGCCGAACGTGGGGCGCTGGGTGATCGCATTGCTGTTCGGATACGCTTGCGTCTACAACACCTGGATCGGCCTGAGCAAGCCTGAGGAGTACCAGGGGTTCGCCGACCTTGTTTGGCTCGACGCTTATCGCACATTCATCACGGGATACTTTAAGGACAACGCGGGGTGGATCATTTCCGCGATCGCTGCCGGGCAGGGAGTCATCGCGGTCACCATCGCTGCGGGGAAGCGCGCTTTGTGGGTCGGCGTCCTGGGCACTTGTATCTTTCTGCTCGCGATCGCGCCCTTCGGGGTGGGGAGCGCGTTCCCGTTCAGCCTGACAGTGTCTGTGGCTGCCATCATCGTTTGGAGGAAACTGAAGAATGAGTAAGGTACTGATCGTCTACGGTACGACCGAAGGGCACACGCGCAAGATCGCGAACCAAGTCGCCGAGTGGGTCAAGGCCAAGGGCCACAATGCCGACGTCGTGGACAGCGCAGACGTGCCGGCGGGGTTCGTCATGGCGGGCTACGACGCGTTCATCGCAGCAGGTTCGCTGCACGAGACGAAGCACCAGCGGCCGCTTCGTCACTTTGTGGCCGATCACGCAGGCGTCATGAGCGCGCGCCCGAGCGCGTTCCTCTCGGTGAGCATGTCCGCAGTCAAGCAAGACGAGAAGCACAAGGCCGACACCCAGAAATGTATCGACGAGTTCCTTGTTGAGACTGGGTGGAAGCCGAGCGTGACGAAGGCGGTCGCAGGAGCGCTGAAATACACCAAGTACGATTGGCTGAAGCGGTTCATCATGGTGCAGATCGTCAAGAGCGAGGGCGGCGACCTCGATACGAGCAAGGACTACGAATACACCGACTGGGCCGACCTCGAAGCGTTCACGGGCGAGTTCTTGAAACGACTGGCCTAGACCCGTCGGTAGAATCTATGCCATGACCAGCAAGGCGACCTCAGTCGCGCAGTACCTCGAGGAACTCCCCGAGGACCGCCGAAAGGCGATCAAGGCGATCCGCGACGTGATCGCCAAGAACATCGACAAGGGGTTCCAGGAGACGATCCAGTACGGGATGATCGGCTGGTCTGTGCCCCACAAGACTTATCCTGCCGGATACCACTGCGACCCGAAGCAGCCTTTGCCGTTTGCCGGGATCGGCAACCAGAAGAACCACATCGGCATCTACCTCTTTTGCATCTACGCCGACGAAGACCTTTCTAAGTGGTTCGTCGAGGAGTGGAAGAAGACAGGCAAGCGTTTGGACATGGGCAAGGGCTGCGTGCGTGTGCGCAAACTCGAAGACGTCCCGCTCGAACTCCTCGGTAAGACGATGAAGAAGGTGAAGTTGAAAGACTTCATCCGCCAGTACGAGGAGATGATCCCTGCGTCAAAGCGAAAGAATAAGTGAGGAGACGCGGCCCGGATTGCTCCGAGCCGCGAGATCCCATTCTATGCGCGCTTCATTTCCCAGGTCAATGGATCGCCGAACGCAGCGTCGTCGTGACCTAAGGCCGTAAACGCTCGGAATGCCTCGGCCCGGTCGCGAGCGGAGCGGTCGAGCACATGGGCGATCATCCCCCCGAACGTGAACGTCTCGGGCTGCTCGCAAAGTGCATCGATGAAACTCTCGTCCCATCGTCCCTCCTTCTCGACGTCCTTGACGAGTTGCCTCCACTCTCCCTCCACGCTGTTCCACCGATCGAGGAGACCCTTCGCGCTCGTGTCGCGCTCTCCTAGCATGGGGTTCGGGCGGGCGTACACGGCGGCCAGCCAGCATTCCTTGGTGACGACGAGGTAGTCGAGCCGTCCGCGCAGGGTCGGCTCGAAGCACTCGAGAAACAGCCTTGGCTGTTGGTCTGCGTGCTTCTTGTCCAACTCCGCGTCGCTCAGCGTGCGTGCTCGCTCGAGCATCTTTCGCGTGTCGGCTAGGTCGTGTTCGATCAATCGGTCAATGAGGTTCATCTTTGTTTCTCCGGTCGCCATGGTCTTGAGGAGGCTGCCCTTCCAGTAGTGGACCTGGTTCGGGGATGGAATCCATCCGCCCGTCGGTCGCTTGCGGTAGGAACGAGGAGTCGTGCGGAACGCGCGCTTGAAGGCGCGCGCGAACCCTTCTGGGGAAGAAAACCCGCTCTCGGCGGCGATCTTCCAGACGCTCTCGTCCGAACGGGCCAAGCGGTCAGCGGCGCGCTCGAGCACCAGGCGGCGTCGAAACGCCCCAGGCGGCTCGCCGTAAGCCTTCAAGAAGATCCTGTGGGTCTGGGCTAGGCTGAAAGCCGCGCGGTCCGCGATCTCGACTCCCGAAGGCTTGCTCGATGCCTGGACGACGAACCCTTCGACCAGGCGGTCGAGCCGTTCGTGAAAGGTCATGGCCCCGTGAGACATGGCTTGTGAGATTGTTCGGCAACGAGACAGGTTGGAACCTGACCGATTTTCTCACGTTTCGTTGTTCTCAGTCGCGGACCGCCGCCAGTCCGTGGAGGGGAAGGCCCTCAATCTCCGCGAACGCCTGGGCGATAGGAGCAAGTTCGGCGGCGTCCTCCGACTCGAGCAGGGACACCGTCTGGAACCTCATAAAGGTCGTCACATTGATGGGGCTGGCGAACCGCGCCGCACCGCTCGTGGGCAGCGTGTGTGATGGCCCTTCGCAATAGTCGCCCACACTTTGCGCCGTCCACTTTCCCATCATGACCGCGCCCGCGTTGCGGACGAGTTGAAGGATAGTCGCAGGATCCTCGACATGAAGCGCCAGGTGTTCGGGGGCGAACCGGTTGACGAGATCGATCGCCTGAGGCAGCGAGTCGCACACTACGGCGACGCCATGGTCTCGCAAGGCGTGCAAGATCGTTTGCGACCGGGCCGCCTGCGCAAGAATCGATTCGGCCTCTGTGAGCACGCTCTCGACGACTACATCGCTCGTGCCCACGAGCATCGCGACGTTGTCTTCGGCGTGCTCGACCTGAGTAAGGAGGTCGAGAGCGGCGCACCTTGCGTCTGCGGATTCGTCGACGACGACGCACACTTCGCTCGGACCGGCATAGGCGTCGAGCCCGACCGTCCCCCAAAGTTGGCGCTTGGCCTCGTTGACGTACTTGTTCCCAGGTCCGGCGACCACGTCGACGCGTTCTAGGCCATCGATGCCGAGCGCCATGGCAGCGACTGCGCTCGCGCCGCCCGCCATGAGCACGGTCTCCACGCCGAGTTCCTTGCAAGCGAAGAGCACGGCAGGAGAGACCTCACCGTGCTTGTTCGGCGGCGTTGCCACAACGATGCGTTCGACGCCTGCCACGCGGGCAGGGACGACGTTCATCACGACGCTGCTCGGATAGTTCGCCTTGCCACCTGGCACATAGATCCCAGCGCTCGCGACAGGGAGCAGGCGCTGACCGACCATGCCGCTCTCTCGCTCGTCGTTCGAGAACGTCCGCCAACCGTAGCCGTCTCCGACCTGGGTCATCCCTTCGGTCAAGGTCTCGAGTTGGACTTCGTGAAACTCGGTGACGCGGGCGATCGCGGTCCGGATAGCCTCTGCTTGATCGTCGGACACGGTCGCAGTGGTCTCGGCGAAGAGACGCTCGATCACAGGCGCGTCGAACCGGCGAGTGTGCTCGAGGACGGCGTCTGCGCCGCGCTTCTCGACCTCCTCGATGGTCTGGGCGACACTGCGGACCAGGCTAGGGTCGAACGAGGGCCGTCTGTCAATGAACCTGGACAGCGATGGGTCGCCGAAGCGATAGACGTTGACGAGACTCACAGCAAGATCCCTTTTGCGCGTTCGAATCTGTGGACAAGCCTCGCCGGACCAAGGGCGGCCATCAGTTCAAACAGCCCCGGCCCGATGGTCTTGCCCGTTAGTGCGACGCGCGTGGGGTGGACCACCGGCCCGAGTTTGTCAAATCCTGCTTTCGCCTGGAATTCGCGCAAGAGGGCTTCGCAGTCAGCGACGGCGGCCGACTCCTTCGTCGAGAAATAGGCAATGAAGACGTCGAACATCTCCTTGATGTGTGGCTGGCCTTTCCACTTTTCGACTGCCTTCGGGTCGAAGTCGACGTCCTCGACGAAGAAGAACGAGCACGCGGTGCCAAATTCAGGAAGGGATGCAACGCGCTCTTGTTCCAGGGTGACCGCGCTCTCAACGAGCGGTCGGTCAGACTCCCATGTCGAAACGAGCAGTCTCATGCCCTCGACCGTCTCGTTCGCGCCCTTTTGCGACCAGTAGCCCTGGTTCTCCTCGCACGAAGAGTAGTCACGCACCATCGTCGCGAGCGAGGTCGGATCCATCTGGCGGATGTAGTGCCCGTTCATCCACGAGAGTTTTTCGATGTCGAACACGCCCGGCGAAGGCTGGATGCCCTTGATGTCGAAAGCCTCGGCCATTTCGCCCATAGTCATGAGTTCGCGGTCACCGCCTGGCGACCAACCAATGAGGGCAATGAAGTTGGCGAGGGCCTCGCTCAAAAAGCCTGCGCGGCGAAAGTCGAGGCAGGCGGTGTCGCCGTGGCGCTTGCTCAGTTTGCTGCCGTCCTTGCCCTTGATGACGGGGACGTGCACGAACACCGGTGGCTCCCAGCCCAAGGCACGGATCAGCACAACGTGCTTGGGCGCGCTACTGATCCATTCCTCGCCCCGAAAGACGTGCGTGATCCCCATCAATTGGTCGTCGACCATTGCGGCAAAGTGGTAGGTCGGCATTCCATCGGCCTTGATGAGCACCGGATCGTCAACACCGTTCGAACCGATCTCCACCCGCCCGCGAATTGCGTCGTCGACGACGATCGTCTGGTCACGAGGGATGCGCAGCCGGATGACGCCGGGCTTACCAGCGAGCCGGGCCTCCTCGACCTTGGCCGGCGTTGCGTCGCGCCACACACCGCCGAAGTAGCCGATCGGCTGTTTGTTGATCTGCTGGTACTCGCGCATCTCGGCGAGTTCCTCCGACGTGTCGAACGCCCAATACCCCGCGCCACTCTCCAGCAGCCTGTCGATCACCGGCTGGTAAAGGCCAGTCTCCTTCCTCTCGCTCTGTCTATACGGCCCTTGTGGGCCGCCGACGTTGGGGCCTTCTTGCCACTTCACACCGACGTATTCGAGGCTCTCGAGGATCTCCTCCTCACAGCCTGGGACGTAGCGCGTGCGGTCAGTGTCCTCGATTCGCACGATATGGACCCCACCGTGGTGCTGAGCAAAGAGATGGTTGAAGAGCGCGGTCCGTATGTTGCCGACGTGCGGGCTCCCGGTAGGGCTGGGGGCATATCGGACGCGGACGGACATCGCTCCCCAAGATACCAGCGGGTCGACTCCGGCTCGGGCCGAAACCCCTGGGCTCCCCGCTCAGTATTAGATAAACTCCCGAACACCCAGACGGCGCGGCATGAGCGATTCCCAAACAGCGGCAGAATGGTACTACGTCGGCCACTACGGCCAACTCGGGCCATTGACGCTGACCCAGATACGAGAATTGGCCGCCGACGGCGTCATCACTGGCGAAACCTACATCTGGCGCCAGGGAATGGCGGACTGGTCACAGGCGAGCACCGTGCCCGAACTTCGAAGCGACCTCGGAATCGCCGCGCCTGGCACGACTCCGCCGCCCTACAGCCCGCCGCCCATGCCGACGGCACCAAGGTCGATCACGCCGATGGCTCCGGACTACGGCCAGACCCACACCCTGCACAGTCAGGCGGGCTGGCAATACATCCAGGCGCACGCTCCAAAGAGCGACAAGAGCCGGGTCGCGGCCGGTGTGCTCAATATCGTGGTTCCCGGGGCGGGAAGGCTGTACCTCGGCTACTTGGCCCATGGAATCCTGCAGTTGTTTGTGAGCATCATCACGTGCGGCATTGCCTGGATTTGGCCCCTGATCGATGGGATCGTCATCCTTTCAGGCGGGGTCAAGTTGGACGGGTACGGCCGTAGGCTCGAAGACTGAGTCTGGCGTTCCCGGGCAAGCTCTGGGACGTCTAAGGTATGAAGGTGAACGCATGCTCAGGTCTATCCTCGTCGTTCTGCTAGTCGCACTCGCCGCCCTAGGATTCGCGCAGTACAAGCCGAAGCCTGGGGAGACTGTGATGCGAATGAGCCTAGAAGGCGGCGGCCAGATCGACATCCTCCTTTACACCAAGGAGGCTCCCAAGACCACGGCCCACATCATCGGCTTGGCCGAGCGCGGTTTTTACAACGGCCAGAAGTTCTTTAGGGTCGTCAAAGACCCTCGCCCGTTCCTGGTCCAGTTCGGAGACCCAGGCTCGAAGACGAAGCCCATGGACGACCGGACGCTCGGCACAGGTGGCTCAGGCACGCGCATCCCGTTCGAGGACACAGGCTTCGACAACGTGGTTGGTTCCGTGGGCCTCGCCACGCAGAACCAGGACAAGAACAGTGGCGACAGCCAGTTCTACATCCTGCTCGCGAACAGCAGGTTCCTCAACGGCACCTCAACAGTGTTCGGAAAGGTCGTCTCGGACATGTCCATCGTGAACAAGGTCGCCCTGGGCGATAAGGTAACTTCAGTCGCGATCGTTCGCGGCTGATGGCAGGAAAGTCCGGGCTCCGAATCCTCAGAAACGTGCTCTTGCGGCTCCTCTATGGGGTCGCAAGCCTTGTTTTCATCTCCCTCGTCACGTTCCTGGCCGATGAGATCGCTCCCGGCGACGCCGCACTCGTGAGGATCGGCGAAAAGAACTTCACCCAAGAGCGCTACGAGGCGATGAAGCGCGAGATGGGCCTCGACCGGCCCTGGCCGGTCCGCTATGGCGAGTACATGTGGAACGCCGCGCAGGGCGACCTCGGCCAGAGCATCACGGGCACGCGCGACCCGGTCACCTCGATCATCAAGAAGGTCCTGCCGATCTCCATCCAGTTGGCGTTCCTGGCGATCTTGCTCGCGGCGGCCGTTGCGCTCTTGCTCGGCACGATCGGCGCGATCAAAGAGAACCGCTTCGCCGACCGCCTTGCGCTCAGCCTCAGCACGCTCGGCGTCACTGTGCCCAATTTCGTGCTCGCTCCAGTGCTCGCGTACTTCTTTGCGATACGGCTAGGCGTATTGCCGCTGAGTTGGAAGCCAGAGTCCATGATGGACGCGCCCAAGTTCTATTACATGGTGCTGCCGGTGCTCGTCCTCGCCGCACGGCCCATGGCCACGCTCACGCGACTCACGCGGGCCAGCATGATCGATACGCTCAATCAAGAGTTCATCCGTCTTGGCATCGCGAAGGGCCTGCCTTCGATGCGGCTCTACATCCGACACGCGCTCCGCAACGCGATCTTGCCCGTGCTTACAGGGATTGGCTCGAGTTTCGGATACCTCTTGACCGGCTCGTTCATCGTCGAGACCGCGTTCCTTGTCCCTGGGATCGGCCACGAGGCTATCAACGCGATCCAGAAAGGGGACACGCCGGTGATCATGGCCTGTGTGCTCGTCACGGGCTTCATGTTCATCACGGTCAATCTGGTCGTCGACCTCGCGCAACAACTGATCGATCCGCGCATCCGGGAGTCGCAAGTATGAAGAAGCGGCGCCTCGACTGGCTGTTCTGGGTCGGCGTGAGTTATCTCGCGCTGCTGGTGGTTTTCGCGATCGTCGGCCCTGTGATCCGGCACAGTCCACTGGACCAAGCCAAACAGGACCTCTTCGACGTCGGTGCGCGCGGCGAATCGGGGCCGATGGGCTTCGTCGTCAACTACGTCGCTGAAGGGACGCCGGCGCACGCCAAGGGCGTTTTGCGCGGCGACATCATCAATGAGATCGACGGTCAAAGGGTCGCAGGCAAGTCGACCAAAGACGTCGAGGCGCTGCTCTCCGGTGAGAAGGGATCGCCCGTCGGTCTCTTGGTGTTCCGCGGCGACGAGCCGCCGAAGGAGTTCGAACTGACGCGCGAGCGACAAGTTGACGCAGACCCGTTCATGCCGCCTTCAAAGACCTTCTGGCTCGGGACCGATGAGGTCGGGAGGGACGTGTTCGCCAGGCTGGCACAAGGAGCTAGGCTCTCGCTGATGATCGGCTTTGTCGTGCAGATCCTGGCGCTCCTTGTCGGCATCGTCATGGGAACCCTTGGGGTGTTCGCGCCGAAGTGGATCCGTGTGCCAGTGCTGCGCCTCACCGACGCGATGTTCGCCTTTCCCGACATCCTTCTCGCGATCCTGATTGTTGGGATCTGGAACTTGAGGTTCGAGGCGATGATCATCGCACTGTCGATCACCTCTTGGCCCGCCGTGGCGCGTCTGGTCCGCACGCAGATGGCGAGCCTCAAGGACCGAGACTACGTGGTCGCTTCGAAGACGTTGGGCGCATCCACGTCCTACTTGGTCGTCAAGCACATTCTTCCGCACCTCTGGGGCATCCTTCTCGCAGTCGCTATGATCGACGTCGCGAGCGTGATCCTGGCGGAAAGCGCGCTGAGTTTTCTCGGCATCGGCATCCAGCAGCCCACTCCCAGTTGGGGCGGCATGATCCAGATGGGGCGCGTGAACATGAACAGTTATCCGATCATGCTGCTCTGGCCGTGCTTGATCCTGAGCCTCACGATCTTCGCGCTGAACTTCGTCGGCGACGGTCTGCGGGCCCTCGCTGACCCCAAGTCCGGCTAGCGTCCGAGTTTCTGGTCGATCAGCCGGATCGCTTCGGCGAGTTGGGCGTCTTTGTCAGGCATGCCAAGCTCCCAAGGCACGTCGCGATCGAGTTCGACCGTGTGATCGGCCTTGATGCCACCGCTCACGTACGTTCCGTCCTCGTCGACCACGCGGCTGAAGTTCTCGCCGCTGGGCAGGTAGTACCTCGCGATCGTGATCTTGGCCGTCGACATGTCCTTGAGGAGGATCGCCGACTGCACCGTCGACTTGCCGTAGGTGTGCTCGCCGACGAGCGTCGCGAGTTTGTAGTCGCGCATGACGCCGGCAAAGATTTCAGACGCACTCGCCGATCCACCGTTGATCAGGACGATGATCGGCCCTTTGAAACCTGCTGCGCGTCCGACGGGAGCGCGAGACTCCTTGCGTCCACCAGTGCGCTCCTTCATCCACACGACGGTCTTGCCTTCGATAAAACGGCTCAGCATCAGCACGGCCGTGTCCAGGAGCCCGCCTGGGTTGTCGCGCATATCGATGACCAGGCCCTCGGGTTCGTTGCGCAGAACCTCTGCGAGCGCCATGTCGAACTGGTCTACAGTCGTCTCCGCGAACTGTTCGACCTTGATGTAGCCGACCTTCGTACCCTCGATCATCATCCCCTGTGCCGTTGGGACGATGACGATCGCGCGGTGGATCGTAATCTCTATCGGCTCGCTGGCGTTGTTCCTGTGCACGACGAGCGTCACGGGCGTGCCCTCGCCTCCGCGGATATGTTCGACGATCTCGTCGATCGACATCCCAGCGATGTCGACGTCGCCGACTTTGACGACAAGATCTTCGACCTTGAGGCCCGCCTTCTCGGCAGGGCCGTTGCTGAACACCGTGCCGACGCGCGCACCGAGGGGGTCAGGTCCGAGGCGCGCGCCGATCCCTGCATAGTTGCCCTTCGTCTCGATCGCGAAGTTCTCGGCGGACTGCGGCTCCATGAAGAGCGTGTGCGGGTCGCCGAGCGACGCAAACATGCCCTCCATCCCGGCGTTGCGCAGTTTGCTAGGCTCGATCGGGCGGTGGAACCGCGTCAGGATCTGGTGATAGTTGTCGCGGAAAAGTTGGGTGGGAGTCGGACCGTCGTCGATCTTCCCGGACATGAGCCGGGAGAACGCGTCGCGCGACGGGCCCTCGCCGATCCGCAGGTCTCGCCAAGAGAACCCGGCGCAAAAGGCGAACGCGACCAGTGCGACGAACAAGACGCCCTTGCCGAGCCGTTTCACTTTGAGGCCCCCTTCGCCTGGAACGTGCCGGTCCGCAGCGTGTATCCGCTGCCGTCGGGGAGTTCAAAGACCTCGATCCAAGGACGGTCGGGCCCCATCGTGCCCTCGATCGTGGCAAGTCCTGCGGCAGAAAGCGCGTCGGCGAACGCCGCCGCCGCGCCCCACGTCGAGTCGTCGACGATCAGTTTGTACTTGCGCCTCACCTCGGACTTTCCATTGACCTGCAGCCGCACCTCAGTGCCCGACTGCTCACGAGCGATCAGTCCGTAGTCGCCGGCTGGCGCGAGGATCGCGAGGCACTTGCGCATTGCCTCGACGTCGCCCATCGTGCTCTGCCGCAGATCGATCGTCAATTGCTCAGGAAGCGATTGCTCTGCAAGAAACTCGTCGACACCGCCAAAAAACCTCAAGACCATGCGGCTCTCGCCAAGTTCGCAACCGTTAAGGCTCGACACTCCGCGCGCGATCTTCGCAGACCGCTCCTTGCCGTCTGCTCCAGTCCAAGCGACCTCTACGGCGCCGCTCTTTCCGACGACGAGTTTCTCCGCGGCCTTTCCAGGAGGAATAGCAGCCTCGAACTTCGCCCGGAACGACTCTGTCCACTCGAGCAACTGCTTGTTCGTGATCTTGCCCGCGTCGAAGTCCGCGCGCATTTGGCGAAGTCTGTCGACTTCGACCGAAGACAAAGCCCACTTGTCGCCGACGCGCAAGATCCTGTCGCCGACCTTGATGCCTGCCTTGTCGGCCGGCCCGTCGGGGACCACGGTCGAGACCACCACTGTAGGGATCAAGAGCAAAGGATCAAAATTGATGTCCGACTCGGCTCCGCCAGCGCCGATCGAGCGGTTCTGCAGTTTCTTCAGTTCCTCTTGGTTGTATGCCAGGCGCAGTTCGATGCCGATACCTTCAAAGTTGCCCTCGAGCCGCCCGCGCAATGCCTGCATTTGGTCGGGCTTGTAGAACAGTGTGTCGCTGTCCGCGAGCGAGTTGACCATCCCGCGGACCGCCCCGATCGCCAGAGCGTCGTGGTCCTTGATCGGATCGACGTACTCTTCTTCAAGGAGTTGGGTCAGACGGTAGAAGTACGTGGCCTCGGAGACGGGGTCGGGCTTGCCCTCGTCGATGCCAGGAACGCCCTGTGTCGAGGACACGAGCGCGTCCATCGTCACCGAGCCCCCGATCGGCAGACCCGGTCCGACCTCCATGCGGCCCCGGACCATCGTTCCGCCGACGGTCGCGCCGATCACGGCCAGCACTCCAAGCGCGGCGACAAGGCTCTTCTTTGCGTCCTGCATGCCCAGACTCTCTCAGATTCTATGCCGTAAACGGCCTAAACGTTCCCATCCAACTTGCGGACCCGCCGTAGGTGCCGCTCCTCTTGGCTGGCGGGCTCGGCCAGAAAAGCGTCCAGAATGCGCTCAGCAAGGTCGGGAGGCGTGGTCCGCTGTCCCAGGCAAAGCACATTGGCGTCGTTGTGCTCTCGGGCGAGCCTCGCCGCCTCGACGTTGGTGACCGGAGCCCCGCGCACACCCGGGTGCCGGTTCGCACGGATGCAGATGCCGATCCCCGATCCGCAGATGAACACGCCGAAATCCGCGCCAGGGAGGGCCTTCACGCCTTCGTCCGCTGCGTCGGGATAGTCGTACGCGTCGTCGCTCGGTGCACCGACCTCGGTCACGTCGTGCCCCTGCGCGATCGCTCGCTCGACGAGGTGTCGGCGCAAGGCATAGCCTGCGTGGTCGGATGCGAAGACGAGTCTCATTGCGGTGGGATTTGAAGGCCCTTCTTGGTCGCAAGCTCTTTGAGCGCCGCTTGAACCAAGGGGCTTTTGTCGTTGAGCACGTTCTGAATCTCTGCGACCTGCACTTCGCCTGGCTGCTCGGCGAACGCTCGGAGCGTCGCCGCACGCACGATGGCGACTTGGTCGACGATCGCCATACGGAGTGCGGAGCGATAGTGCGCCTTGGGACTGAGCGCCATCGACGTGAGGAGTGCGAGCCGAATGCCCACGCTTTCGTCGCGCACGCCGCGCAGGGCCTCGTCGCGGATCGCTTCGAAAGGAGAATCGATCAGGCTCAGGTACGCCATCCCGCGCACCCACTCGCTGTCGTCGTTGACGGCCGCGAAGAGCACGCGCCGCGCGAACAGTTCGCTGTCGGGTCTCGCTTTCGCGACCAAAGCGTAGCGAACGCTAGGGTCCGGGTCGCCGTTTCCGAGCGTCGCTGCGGCGACGATCCCAGCCTGCTCGCCATCGAACGCGTTCAGGGCGCGCACAGACGCAATCCGGGCATGACGGCTGCGCGAGATTAGTGGAATGCTGAGCAGTTCGATCGTGACAGGGTCGTTTTTCGAAGCGAGAGCCTCTGCAGCGAACAGATAGTTGTGGCCCAGTGGACCGCGGACAGCGGTGAACGCGATCTGCGACCAGGCGCGGTCGTCGTCCTGGTGCTTCAACGCTTGGATCGCAAGGTACGCCTCGCCGTGCGACCCGCTGTTCGTGCTCATCGCGATCTCGGGGATCAGCGCGGGGTGCTTGATGCGCGTCATTGCGCCAAGCGCGTTGAGACGCATCGCCGGGTCGGGGTTGAGCAACTGCAGTTTCATCAGCGCCGCAGACTGCTCGTCGAGCGGCTCCTTCGCGTTGCGAAGCCACTCCATGTCGGCGTTCGGCGCCTTGCCTGTACTCGCGCCCGGGCCGAGCGCTCCTACCGTGATCGCAGTGATGCGAACAGGCTTGCTGCCGTCCGATTCACGCTCGTACCAACTCGCAAGACGAGGCGGACAAAGCCGGATCTCGACGACGTCCTCGCCGGCGATCGACGACAAGGGCACTTTGAACTCCGCCCACGTCTCGCCCGGCGGTGCGCTGAAATCGAGGACGTCCACCACGGCGTTGGTCTCTTGCGGCGTTCGCGCCTCTCCAAACAGAAGCACGTCGACCGTCGCGCCGCCTCTGGTGGTCAGGCGCAGCACATAGGAGTCCGAAAGTTGGTTCTGCGCCCGGAAGGTCAGTCCGTTGTCCGCAGTCGCTCGGAAGAGCGCCTGCCCTGGCTCAGCAACGGCAAGCACAACGTAGCCGCGACGGTCCGCGCCGTTTTCTTGGATCTCCGCGACGGGACCGCGCAGAGGGTCTTCGACCGTCTTCGCGGCGAAGTCGCCATACGCCACGGGCGACGGTGCAACCACGGCCTGGTCCTGTCCGGGTGAGGCCATGAGCGTGGCCGGAATCGAGTCGGGCTGGATTTGAAGCACGCTGAGGTCGTTGGTCGTTCTGACCTCGGGCGCCTCAAACACAAGCCAGTCCCAGCCGCCGCGGCCATCGGCGATCCTGCCCAGGAGTTTCGCCTCGGGATGGATCCGGACAAACCGGCCAGCGACCGCCGCGTGCACCGCCACCTTGTCGACGCCAAGATCGGCAGTCCTGCGTCCTGCAGGGAACAACGTTGTCTCACCGTGTGGGCCGAGCAAAGGGGCTCCACTCAGAGAGAGGGCGTCTGCTTGCGCAGGAGTGATCGGCGCAAGTTGCGCCTCGGCCGGATCGCCGTAACCCGGGTTTGCGAAATGGTTGCCGAGCGCTAACAGCCCAGGAGTGACCGGCGTGCCGTACACCTGCGGCCATCGCGCTCCGTTGTACGGCGCCGGGCTTACGGCGACGTCGTTGTTCTTCGCGCGGGCAGATGCAGCCAAGTGACCAATCCACGATTGGAACAGAGCAATGCTCAGGGCTTCGCCAGGGGACTCCTGCGTGAACGTGGGCCAACTCACCGTGGTGACGGGGGTGCGGTCGAGCATCTCGGTCGACACGCCGCCCGTGCGCATTCCGTGCACCACGAACACGGACGAATACGGCCCACGGTATCTGCCGTCCTCGCTCTCGAACGGATCGTTGTTCACGCGCGGCCCGATCTCGTCGTACACGAACTCAGGCCCGAGCAACTGTCCGGTGAAGGGCCGCCAACCCAAGACGAGCCGCTTCGACTCGAGAGACGGAGGAACCGCTGAGTCGCTCTTTGCGACGCGGAACAGCAAGTCGTCGTCGACTGAAACGTCGAACGTGACTCGGACACCGCCCTCCGCCGCGACCTCGGCGAGCGCTTTGAACCGCGCGAGCGAGGAATAGATCGTGTCGATCGCCCTCGCTTCGAGCGTGCCCCGGCGCTCGCGCCACACTCCGTCGCGACCGTGCTCCAGGATGTTCGTGTTCGTGAACAGGAACACCTTCACGCGGTACTCCGTCGATGACGCCGATCTTGCGGACGCGCCCGGATACGCGTCCGCGACCTCTCCCCATCCACCGTCCGACTTGTATCGCACGCCTAGGTTTCCGTCGGGCGAGAGTTGGAACTTCCAGTCGTTCAGGACGACGTTCGGAGTCTGGTCGTTGAACGGTCCCCGCTGTGAAGGCACAGTCACCGCGACGGGCCGGCCGCCCACGTCCACAGTGCCAAGGGTGATGGACTCTTGGGCGAGGGCGAAGGCAAGGAGCGCGGTCAGCATGGGTCCGTTCTTCGGAGTCTATTCGAAGATACGGACGTCTAGGTCGCTTGCCGCGTGTCCATCGCCTCTCGTGTACTGGAGCGATGCCTTCGTTCCAAGCGAATCGAGGTCGGCAGGCAGTTCCTTGATGATGTCCAGCACCACCTTGCGGGCGTTCTCCGAGTTCTTCTTGAAGACCTCCAGCACGCTGTGCGCCGTGACCGCCTCAGTGTCCGCGACCACGCCACAGTCGTAGTCAGTGACCAAGGAGATGTTGAGCACAGCCATCCCGAGTTCGTGGCAGAGGTAGCCCTCGGGGTACTGGGTCATGTTGATGATCTCCCAGCCCATCTGCGTGAACCACGTGCTCTCCGACTTGGTCGAGAATCGCGGGCCCTGGATGACTACGACCGTGCCTGACTCGTGGCAGGTGATGCCGTGCTTGCGGATCACCTTCGCCGCGATGTCGCGCATCGGCTTGCTGTACATGTCTGCGGGCGAGACGTGCGTGGTCACAGGCCCGTCGTAGAACGTGTCCTTGCGCCCACGGGTCCTGTCCACGAACTGGTCCGCGAGCACGAAGTGCTCGGGCTCGACGTGCCGCTGGAGCGAGCCGACGGCACAAGGGCTGATGATCGCCTTTACGCCCAGCGTGTGCATCGCCCACACGTTCGCGCGGTAGTTGATCATGTGGGGCGGGATCGTGTGGTTGCGCCCGTGGCGGGGAAGGAACGCCACGCGCCGTCCCGCGACTTCCGCCAGCATCACGCTGTCGCTAGGCGGGCCGTAGGGCGTGTCGACCTTGATGTCCTGCACGTTCTCGAGCAGGCTGTAAAAGCCAGAGCCACCGAAGACGCCGATCTCCGCCTGTGTCACTGCGCCCCTCCCGAAGGCGGGTTCTTCGGCATTCGGAAGACTGTGTCGCTCATTTTCTCGATCAGCGTGTTGAGTTTCGCGCCGAACCGCACCAGATCCTTGCCGTTGTAGTCGTACACGTGCTGGTTCTTCACGGCCGAGATCGACTGCAGGCGTGGGTCGGCGTAGATCGCCTTCGCGTTCCCGTCGCTGAAGATCACCTCGGGATCCATGTCGATCAGGCGCTCGATGTTCACTTCCTGGAACTTCGTCCCCTCCACGCCCACCGGGGTCGCGCGGCACTGCGTGTACAACTCGGCGTAAATGCTCTCGGACCCCATCACCAGATAGTTGCCCATCGAGCCGTCGCCCAGAAGCACCGTTGCACGGGGGTTCGTGGTCTGCTTGACGACAGCCGCCGCCAATGCCTGGTACACCTTGTCCAGGTAGCGCGACGTCGTCATCTCGATGCTCATCCGCGCACCGAGCGAATAGCCGAAGTCCGCGTACTTGTCGACGGACGTGGCGTCGAGTTCGAGCAGTTCGAAACCAAGTTCTTTCAGTTTCGCAATGTCGTCGTCGCTGTAGAGCGACTTGTCGTACATGATCAAGTCCGGCTTCAGTTCGGCGATGCGCTCGTAGTTCGGCTTGGTGTCGCTGACCACGACCTCGACGTTCTGCATCTCTTCAGGTCGGTCGCACGAGGCGGACCGGCCCACCAGGAAGAGCCCGCCGCCCATGTCGGTGAGGAACTCGGTCGTGCTCGGGCTCAGGCTGATGATGTTGGCGTACTGCTTGGGCTTCTTGCCCTCGCGCACCCCGCTAGACGGGGCGCCGCATCCAATGGCGACCAACAGCGCTGCAAAGAGGGCGAGGGGGAGGGCGATCCTCCTGTTCATGGGTCTCATTCTGTCACTTCTCAACCCAGGTTCGCCGTAGAGGACGGGACTGGGGGTTCTAGGTTCAACTGCGGTATATTTCCCCTGCCTGCAGGGGTATAGCTCAGCTGGTAGAGCAACGGTCTCCAAAACCGTAGGTCGCGGGTTCGAATCCTGTTGCCCCTGCCATTCTCCAACCTTCAACCCAAGCGTCCTCCCGCCCGTTCCGCTTTTCTCGTTCGCCTTCGTGAATCCGGTGCGGCAAGATCTCGTGCGACGGGTGGCCGAGCGGTACGACCCTAGTCACTCAAATTCGTGTGCCACTGGGTGAAGGGCAAACGATGAAGTCCTTTCCCCTGAAACCTGCGTCCTCCGGACAGCCGTGCTCCTCGAGTGCTGAGTGGAAAGTGCAGAGTGCTGTACGCGCCCCTTACGACCACCGTCGCCATTTTTCCCAACACCCGAGCCCCGAGCCACCGAACCCACGAACCCCCACCAATGTGGACAAATCCCCCTCCGTCCCCTAGTCCATAAGTCCTGACAATACGACAACCAACAGGTATAATGCATGCGTCTAAGACGGACAAGGGAGCATAACCCTCGACCCCCTGACCGCGAAGCGGAGGGCGGAAGGAAACAACGCCGAAGAA
>CAZGXW010000004.1:0-71671 GCA_964529975.1 uncultured Fimbriimonadaceae bacterium | reverse complement strand
CGAACGGGCTCGATGCCCTGATCGACCTCCGAACCGCCGAACCTCCAATCGCTCCCCCAAATTCCCGTTTTAAACGGGAACATGCGAACTTCCAAACAGGCACTTGTCACCCACACAATCCGTTGGAACCATCGGTGCTTTCATGCCGCGCGCGAGCCATGCTAGTGATCTACCTTTGGTCGATCGCCATCCTCGGAGCACTGGCCCCTTATCTGCCGCACCGACCAGTCTGCCGCTGACCGGGCCCGACCTGCCCCCCAAGGGTATCCTTCCAACCTGTCGGGGCGTGGCTCAGCTTGGTAGAGCGCCACACTGGGGGTGTGGAGGTCGCGAGTTCAAATCTCGCCGCTCCGACCAGAATCCTCCAACGCATTCAGGCTCGGCGAGCCCTTGAAAAAGGCGAGGTAGAACACCGCCGCCACGGCCATCCAGACCAGCCCGACCCAGGCCGCCTTGCGCATCCCTTCATCGAGGAACGCGCCAGCAATCACCAGGCACTCGCCCAGCACGAACAGCAGCGGCACGACCGGGTAGAGCAACACGCGCACAGGACGCTCCGCATCGGGCCGCTTCTTGCGAAGCACGATCACCGCGAGGCCCGTAAGCAGCATGAACACCGCCTCGACCATCGTCACGCCGGTCAGGACGAAGTCCACTCCCTGCTCCTTCGCGGTCCACAGCATCGCGAGACCGAGGCCCGCGATCAAAAGGATCGACCAATACGGCGTGTGGAACTTGGGGTGCACGAGCGCGAACGGCGAGAAGAACCGCCCGTCCCGCGCCATGCCGTAGAGCAATCGAGGGCTCGACAAGTACGAGGCGTTCAGCACACCGAACGCCGACACGGCCACGAGGAACGCCACGATCCTCGCCGCGTTCTCCGGCACGACGCGACCGACCGCGTCCGCCGCGATCGTCTTGGTCGTCGCCATCGTGCCTGGGCCAAGTAGGTGCAAGTACGCCCAGTTCGCGAGCAGGTATACGACGATCACGATCCCCACGCCGCCGATCAGCGCGAACGGGATGTTCCGCTTGGGATCCTTGATCTCGCCACCGATCCACAGTGCGTGCTGCCACCCGCCGTAGGCGAACAGCACCGGGATCAGACCCGCGAACAACAGCGACATCGGTGCGCCGTCCGGCTTCGCCAGTTCCACGGCCGGCGGGGGCGTCGAGGGCTCGACGAATGCCGCGAGGGCGATGATCGCGCCGAGCGTGAACACCTTGGAGAACACCGTGACGTTCTGGATCGCCGCACCGAACTTGACCCCGACCACGTTGTTCAGAGACAACGCGAAAATCAGCGCTGTCGCGATCAGCATCGGCTTCATCGCTCCGGTCTCCGGCGAGGCGCCGTCGAACAGGAAGCACAGGTTGTTCGCGCAGACCAGCGACATGATCACGGCACCGCCGCACTGGATCGCCGTCGAGTTGCAGAACACGTACAGGAACGCGCCGAGCGGGCCATAGGAGTCGCGCAGGGTCGCATAGTGTGCGCCTGACCTCGTGTACATCCCGCCGAGTTCGGCGAAGGTCAGCGCCCCGAGCATCGCGATCGCGCCTCCGATGATCCACGCCCACATCGCGAGGTTCGGCTCACCGGTGAACCTCACGACCTTGCCGGGCGAGAGAAAGATGCCCACGCCGATGATCGCGCCGATGACGATGCACGTCGCGCTGACGGGGCCAAGCACGCGGTCGAGGTGGCGTGGAGCCGACATGGGGGGATTATAGGGTGTTCAAAGGTTCAGGTGTTTACAGTGATCCCGCGAACAGCGGAGGCGTCTTTCCCGGTAAGGTCACATACAATAGGCCAGGAGGCCAGTTATGCCGGAATACACGATCAACGTCAACGGCCAGCAGAAGAAGGTCGAGGCGGTCGCCGATATGCCCCTGCTGTGGGTGCTGCGCGACCTGCTCGCTCTGACCGGTTCGAAGTACGGCTGCGGGATCGGCTCGTGCGGCGCGTGCTCCGTCCTCGTCGACGGCGAGGAAGTGCGCAGTTGCCTGTACCCGATCTCAGACGTCGGAACCGCCAAGGTCACGACCATCGAAGGCTTGAACGCCCACCCCGTCCAAGAGGCGTGGATGGACCACGACGTGCCGCAATGCGGCTACTGCCAGCCAGGAAAGATCATGGCGACGGTCGCCCTGCTGGGTTCCAACAAGAACCCGACTGACGCCGACATCGACGAAGCGCTTGGTTCGCACGTCTGCCGGTGCGGCACCTATACGCGCATGAGAGAGGCCATCAAGGCCGCAGCGAGGGCGAAATGAGCGCCGCCCCGCAACTCACGCGCAGGACGTTCCTCGGCGTGATCGGCGCCGGTAGCGCGTCGTTCGCGCTTGGCTCGTTCGACTTCGCTCCCGGCAACGACGGTGCGTCCCTCGAGCCCTCGGCCTTCGTACGCCTGGACCCGGACGGAATGGTAACCGTGTTCGTGAACAAGTCTGAGATGGGCCAGGGCGTAAAAACATCGATGGCGATGATCGTCGCCGAACAGATGGACTGCGATTGGTCGCGCGTGCGGTCGGTGCAGGCCGACGGCGACTCGACCAAATACGGACGGCAAGGCACCGGCGGCAGCACGAGCACTCGCTCGATGTACAACCAACTCAGCCAGATCGGCGCCGCCGCGAGGCAGATGCTGATCGACGCCGCCGCGAAGGAGTGGGGCGTCGAGCGGTCGACGTGCCGCACTGAGAACGGCGAAGTGCACCACGACGGCAGCGGTAAGTCGAAGAAGTACGGCGACCTCGCTTCCGCCGCCGCGCAACTGCCCGTGCCCAATGGGAACGTGACGCTTAAGCCTCGAAGCGAGTTCAAGATCCTTGGCAAGCCGACCAAGCGCATCGATAACCCGAACATCGTCACGGGCAAGGCCGTGTTCGCTCAAGACGTGCAGATCCCTGGGGCTGCCTACGCCGTGATCGCGAGGCGACCGTGCTTCGGTGCGACGCTGACCGGTTTCGACGACACCGAAGCGAAGAAGGTGCCCGGCGTGGTCGGCTGCTATCGCATCCAGAGCGGCGTCGCTGTCATCGCGGAGAACACTTGGGCTGCCATCAAGGGCCGCGAGGCGCTCAAGGTCGATTGGGACATGGGCCCGAACACCGGCGTCAACACGCCCGAACTGATGAAGCGGTTGCGCGAGGCGGTCGGCGAACACCCCGCGATGCCTGAAGGCGCAAAGGTCGTGGAAGCGACTTACGACTTCCCTTACCTCGCGCACTATTGCATGGAGCCGATGAACGCCGTCGCCGATGTGCGCGCCGACTCCTGCACCGTTTGGGCACCAAGCCAGAGCCCGGACAGCGCGCAACAGCAGGTCATTCGCATGACAGGACTGCCGGCGGACAAGGTCACGGTACATTGTCCGCTCTTGGGCGGCGGATTCGGGCGGCGCGGCGCGGCGGACTTCGTCAGCGAAGCCGTGATGTGCTCGCAGCAAGCGAAGCGGCCCGTGAAACTGCTCTGGACCCGCGACGACGACATGCGCAACGACAACTACAGGCCTATGAGCCTGCACGCGATGCGCGGTGCGATCGACGCCAGCGGAAACCCGGTCGGCTTCAGCCACCAGTTCATCCGCGCCGGTGGCGCGACTTCGAGGACGGCAAGCGGTCCGCGCAACGCTGGGCTTCCCTATGCGGTCCCGAACGCGACACAGATGGCGGGCGCGGCAGCCTCTCCTGTCCCGACCGGGGCATGGAGGTCCGTCGACCACAGCCAGGTCAACGTCGCAAACGAATGCTTCATCGACGAGATGGCGCGCGCCGCTGGCAAGGACCCCCTCGCGTTCCGTAAGCAGATCACGACCGAGCCGCGCCTGCGAGCGCTGCTCGACGTCGCGGAGGAGAAGTCCGGCTGGGGCAAGGCGCTTCCCGCCGGCGTACACCGTGGCGTGGCGTGCTTCAACAGTTACGGCGGACGCACGGTCCATGTGGTCGAACTCAGCATCAAGGACGACGAGGTGAAACTGCACCGAGTCGTTTGCTGCGTGGACACGGGCATCTCCTTGAACCCGCTCGGCGTCGAGGCGCAGATGCAAGGCGCGTGCGTCGACGGGCTTGCGACCGCCCTCTTTGCCGAGATCACGATCGATGGCGGAGCCGTGGTGCAGAGCAACCCGCTCGACTACGAATGGGTGCGCATGAACCACATGCCCAAGATCGAGGTCCACGTCGTTGAGAGCGGTGCCGAGATGTGCGGCATGGGCGAACTCGGCTATCCGGGTGTGCCCGCCGCCGTCGCGAGCGCCGTCCATGCTGCCACGGGCAAGCGCGTGCGCAAGTTCCCGATCCGTCTGAGCGAACTGGCCTAGACGATGAGGGACGTGCTGCCCACGCTGAGGCAATGGACAGACGACGGTCGCCGGTTCGCGCTGGCGACCGTCGTTCGCACTAAGGGCTCCGCCCCGCGAGAGGTGGGCTCGGTGATGGGAGTCCGCGAGGATGGGGCCGTGTGCGGCTCTGTGAGTGGCGGATGCATCGAGTCTGCGGTGGTGTCCGCGTGCCTATCGGCAACTGCTCCTGTCGCCCTGTCGTTCCCCCAGGGCGAGGGCGCGCACGAGGTCACGCTCATGTGCGGCGGGCAGGTGGAAGTCTGGATCGAGCCAGACGTGGCGTCGCGGCCCGACTGGGCAGAGATGGCCTCCTTGGTCTCGTCCGACCACGGGTGTGTCGTCGCTGTGCGCATGGAACCCTACGCAACAACCCTGCGAAAGGCGGACGAGGTGGCGTTCTGCTCTTCTCTCGACGCGGCGTGTGCCGAGGCATATCGATCGCACCGTAGCGCGCTTGTCGACGTGGCTGGGGAGGAGTGGTTCATGCACGTGCTTGCCCCGCGACCTCGATTGTTGGTCATTGGTGCGGTCCACATCTCGCGCGCGCTCGTCTCGTTCGCAAAGTCACTCGGGTTTGAGACAATCGTCGTCGATCCGCGCACGGCGTACGCGCAGTTCGAAGACGAGCCGGACGCCCTGATCCACCATTGGCCGCAGGACGCCCTGCGCGAGGTGAAGTTGGACGAGGACACTTTTGCCGTGGCCCTGACCCATGACCCGAAGATCGACGACGCGGCGATCGAGATCCTCTTGAAGTCGAACGTGGCGTACGTCGGAGCGCTGGGAAGCAAGACGACCCAGGAGAAGCGCAAGGCTGCGCTTCGCGCCGCCGGGCTGAGCGAGGAGCAACTCTCTCGGATTCGCGGGCCCGTCGGACTCGACATTGGAGCCGAGACACCCGAGGAGATCGCGCTCGCTGTGATCGCCGAGGTCGTCCAGGTGTACCGTGCGCGGGGTTAGTGCGGTCGTTCCCGCAGCGGGGCTTTCTCGGCGCATGGGCGGCCCGAACAAACTTCTTCTGCCTTACGGAAAGTCGACCGTGATCGGCACAGTCGTTCAAACGCTCCTCTCGTGTGGGCTTGGTGTCGTGGTGGTGACCGGCCGGGACGCCGATGAGGTCGCACGGGCGGCCGAACCCGCGCGATGCGTGTTCAATCCTTCGTTCGAATCTGGCCTCGGGTCATCGATTGCCTGTGGTGTCAAGGCTGCACCGCCTGGCGGCGTGTTGATCGCGCTCGGGGACATGCCGGGTTTGCGCAAGTCGGTCGTCGAGGAACTCGTTGCCTCGCTGGACGATGAGCGAAAGATTATTGCGCCCGTCTACAACGAACAGGCCGAGCGTCGCGGACACCCTGTGCTCTTCGGAGCCAAGCACCGCGAGGCGCTCATGGCGCTGAGCGGGGACGAGGGCGCTAACTCGGTCGTGCTCAACAACACCGGATGGCTCGACCTCGTCTGTGTCGACGGCGGGCTGGGCGATATCGACGCGGTCAGCGACCTCTGAGCCGCTTCTTGATCCTGCGCGCTAGCGGCAACGCAGGGCCGAGCAGCCTCTTGATAAGGAGGAACCTCGGCTTGGGACGTCCGCGGACTGGCGTGTGAGGGGCGTTCGCGACCATCTTAGCGAGGTCTTCGAAGTTGAGGATAGGAACTTCCCAGTCGACGCTCTCGGGCGCGTTATGGACCTCTTCCGAGCCGTAGACGTGGGCTTGGAAGGACGCCTCCATCGCCTTGAACATGGGCTCGCGCGCAAAGTCGACGCCGACAATGCGGCAGAGCCTCTCCGTCGTCCACTTCTGGAATGTGTTGGCCCGCAGCGTGGACGTGAACCGCATGAGGGCGCGCCATATGACGTACTCGAGCGGGACGGGAAAGTCGAAGGTCCATTCATAGTCGAACATCGTGTACGGCACATCCTCGCTGTTGCGGACGTGGACGTTCGAGAAGACGAGGTCGACGTTCGCCGGATCGACGCATAGCATCGCCTTCTGGAACTGAGGGTCGACGTGACCGAAGACCTTGGCGAATCCCTCGTGCTTCCACCATCCGTTCGTGGTCTTGGCGGCGTCGCCGACGGCACCGGCGAACTTCATGAGTTCCAGTTCGAACCCTTCCATGTCGCCTTGGCGCACGAGGTTGCAGAGTTTGGCGAGGAGCGAGACGTTCTTGTCGAACTCGAAGTGGGCTTCGCCGTTGACGATCGTGGGAGGGATGATGTGGAACCTGCGATATGCCCCGTTCAGGGCATCGAATTTCGGCCGCATGCTCGCGATGTGGGGGACGCACTCGACAGAGAGCCCACGTTTGACCACGTGCCTTCTGCCCTCGCCCTCCAGGATTACCGTCGCCGTTTGGAAGTTCGCCCTGCGGTAGTTGTTGTACTTGACGCGTGCGACTTCCATCAGTCGTCCACCCTGCAATCGACGAAAAAGGAGTTGGCGAAGAAAGCGAAGAGCCCGAGGTCAATCAGTCCTTCGAACGCCGCCTCTTCGTCGAAGAGTCTGAAGCGGTTGGCTTGGTAGTTCGGGACGTGGCTCTCGAGATCGCCCCTGTTCGGTAGTGCCCGGTCACTAAATATCTGGATCGGCATCTTGTAGTCCGGCATCGGATAGTAGAACTGCTCGATGCGCAGGCCAGCGAAGTTGATCTGTTCGGCGAGTTCGCTCCTGCTGAACGTGCGCGCCTGGTCGCCGCGCAGATAGCCCTCGATCCCGTCGAAGAAGAGGCTCGTGTGGTCTTCCGGAGCACCTGACCAGTACTTCAGTCCAAACCGGTTCTCGATCGCGATCAGGAGCCTCCCACCCGGTCGGATCAGCGACTTGATCTTCTTAAGGAAGTCGATGTACGGTCGCGGCCCGTCTGTGAATCTCGCCGCGTATTCGAGCACACCGACGAGCGTGACGACGTCGAACGGCTTGCAGAACCGGACCTCGTTCAGGTTTCCGACGTAGACGCGCAGGTTCTCACGGTGCTGGTGTCGGGTGGCCAGGATCTCTGCGCGCTTTTTGGAAAGTTCGTTGGCCACCACGTCGCCACCATGGTCGCAGAGCACACCTGTGATCGCGCCGCATCCTGCGCCGATCTCAAGGATGCGGCACCCTTTCTCGAACGGGTACCACGAGAGCAGGTTTTCTCGGACCGGAGAGAGGTGGTAAACGACGGGCCAGGAGTCGTCTTCGGCGAGGGCCTGCTGGAAGGTCAGTCCCCGGCGGCAGAAGTCGAGGATTTTGTCTTCGATGTCCCCGTCCGAGTACGCGTCGTGTCCGGCGTAGTAGTCGAGGTTGACGACGACGTTGCCGAACTTCTCTACCCTTCGCTCGTTCTTGGTCATATCAGGCTCCTCCCTGTCGGGCATTCCCAAGACACGCCGAGGTGCTCGGCGACGGTGTGCCCGATCGAAGCCATGCCCTCGACGTCGCCGAGTTCCGCCGGTCCATTGCCGAAAATGGCGACCGGGACGTACTCGCGGGAGTGGTCTGTGCTGGCGTCTGTGGGGTCGTTTCCGTGGTCAGCCGTGACGATGAGCAGGTCGTCGGGCCGCAGAGAGTCGATCGTCCTTTGCAGGGTCAGGTCGAACTCTTCCAGGCACTTGGCGAACCCCGCCGGATCGTTGCGGTGCCCGAACTTCATGTCGAAGTCCTCGAAGTTGGCGAAGACGAACCGCGCGTCGGATGCGAGCGCCTTCTCTAGTTCGATCGCGTGCTCGGCGTTGCTCTGTGTGCGTGGGACGGCGCGGAAGCCACGGCCGTCGAAGAGTTCGGGAACGACGCCGATGCCATAGACGTCGCCGACCTCATCGACCAAGTTGCGCGGTGGAGTGAGGGGGAAGTCCTTTCTTCGCGCCGTGCGCTCGTATGCGCCTTGCGTCCCTAGGAACGGGCGGGCGATGACGCGCTGCACGTTGTCCGGCTCGACGAGCAACTCGCGGGCTGTCCGGCACATCGCGTAGAGTTCTTCGACGGGGACGACTTCCTCGTGGCAGGCGATCTGGAACACGCTGTCCGCGCTCGTGTACACGATGGGCATGCCAGTGTCGCAATGGAGCGGCCCGAGGTCTTCGATGATGGCTGTGCCGCTCGCGGCAACGTTGCCGATCGTCTGGCGACCGATGCGCTGCTCAAAGTCCTTGACCAAGGGGACCGGAAACCCGTTCGGATAGGTCGGGAACGCGCGTTCAGTCACGACCCCCATCATCTCCCAGTGACCCGTCACCGAGTCCTTTCCTTGGCTAAGTTCGCGCAGCCTTCCAAACCGCGCGCCTGACGCCTTCCCAATGCCGCCAGCGGCAAGAAATCCAATGCTTTCCAAACACGGTGCAAAAAAACCACCGACAAACTCCCAAACATGCAATAGGGTCGAGGGGCCATCATGGTCGCCAAAGTCGGCTGCGTCGGGCGCTGCGCCCGCTCCGCAGCCGTCGAGAACGATCACGACGGCCCGGTTCTTCGAATCAAGAGCCAAGTTCCGAGGTTACTCGTCCTTGGACTCTTCGCCGCCACCACGCGTGGATGTCGGCGGAGGGGTCCCGCCGCCGGCGCGAACGCCAGGCGCGCCCGGAGGGCCTCCTTCAAAGCCGCCGCGGCCCATCGGCATCGGCATCGGCAGCATCCCTTGCCCGATTACTTCGAGGTTGTTCTTGTTGATCTTGTAGAGCGTGTTGCCCTGCAGGACATACAGGAACTGGTTGTCGGTGACCATCGTGGCCGGACCGCCGCCCATCATTCCCCTCTGCATCATCATGTCGCCGCCTGGGACGGCGACCGCTCCGCCGCCTTGTCCGGCCCGCTGGAACCCGCCTTGGTCAGGGGGGCGTTGCCCCTGGGTTGTCGTCGCAGCGCCTTGGGCGTTCGCGACGCCGATCGGGATCGCGATAGCCAGGCTCACAAGCCCGACGGTCGCCAAAATGGGTGCCTTCCAATCTCTGATCATGTGATTGTCTCCATCGCCAGGGCGGACTTGCCGCCCATCCTAGGCTGAGACGCCAGGGACGGTGCCGAGTTCAGCCCACTGGATTGAGCCATCATGGGCCAAGTGCAGCCCCCCGTCGCCGTCTACGTGCATGTGCCGTTTTGCCCCAGCAAGTGCGGCTATTGCGACTTCAACTCCTATGCGATGACGGGCGACGTCGTTGACCGGACCGTCGAAGCGATGCTGCGGGAGATCAAGCGTAGCCCCTGGCGCGGGCGCCCTGCAAAGACCGTGTTCTTCGGCGGCGGCACACCGACGTTCGTTTCTGGAGCACAGTTGACGTCGCTCCTGGCGGCGGTGTTCGAAGCCCATCCTCCGATCGAGGATGCAGAGGTCACGAGCGAGGCGAACCCTGGGACGGCGGACGCGGCGAAGTTCTCTGCCATGCGTTCTGCCGGATTAAACCGGCTTAGCCTCGGGGCGCAGAGTTTTCAGGCTGGAGAACTGAAGCAACTCGGGCGCGTGCACGAGGCGTCGGACGTCGCTCGCGCAGTCGGGATCGCTCGGCAGGCGGGATTTGAGAACCTGAACCTCGACCTAATGTTCGCGCTGCCGGGTCAGTCGGTGCGCGGCTGGGAGTCGAACCTCGAGACTGCCATCAGCCTTAAGCCCGAGCACTTGAGCCTTTATTGCCTCACGATCGAGCCGAACACGCGATTCAACCGCTACGCGCACCGCGGGATGCTCGACCTACCGGACGAAGTCGCACAAGTTGAGATGTACGAGCGCGCCTGCTTGCTCGCGGCGCAGCACGGGTACGAGCAATACGAGATCTCGAACTTTGCTAAGCCCGGCCGAGAGTCGCGACATAACCTCTGCTACTGGCGCGGCGAGGAGTACGTCGGCTATGGGCCGGGAGCGGTCGGTTGCCTCGCTGAGGGCAACGGTCGTAAGCGGTACACGGTGACGAAGCACCCTGAGCGCTATTGCTCGGCGGTCGAATCGGGCGAGGGCCTGTGGTGCGATGAGGAGTCCTTGACGCCCGACGATCTCGCGCTGGAGAGGCTCATGCTCGGTGTGCGTCTGAACGAGGGTCTGCCCTTCTCGGCGGTTCCTTTCGACCAGAACGGGCTCGCCTATGTGCAGTCACGGGGGTGGGTCGAAGTGGCGGAAGACCGTCTTGCTTTGACTGCTTCAGGTCGGCACTTTTGTAGCGAAGTCGTTGCCCGGCTCGCGACGTAGCGAGGGGTGGGGAAAAGTCGCCCCCAGCCAAAAAATGGGCCCAAATCCGTGGTAACCTTAACGGGTTGGAGAAAGCATTGGGTTTCTAGTGCTTCCATCTTGCAATGGGCCCCGCGTAAGTGGGGCCTTTATGATTTAAGGCAACCCCTCAGTGAAGGCTTCGACGCTCTCTCCGGACAAACGGATGAGCGCTCTTAGGGTTCCGGCGGCAAGTTCCTTGTGTTCAGGGATGGAAAGGACGACTGCTCGCCCAGGTTTGGTCATAACGATGTGGCTTCCTCGCTGTCTTGCGACGGTCCACCCGAGACCTTAAAAAGCGCGAACAGCATTGCGTCCGCTGCAGTTCGAGAGTCGCGACATCAGGCGCCGATCTTGACCTGTCTTGCGATGACCGTCTTTGGGAGGCCAGCCTCGCGACGAACTTCGAGGCAAGCCTCGATAGCTTCCTTAATGTTCGCCATGGCTTCCTCCTCGGTCTTTCCTTGCGAGACAGCACCGGGGACGCTCGGACACTCAACGACCCACCAGCCTTGCTCGTCTGGCGGAGTTAGGAAAACGTCGAACACGCGTTCCATTTGTTTGATTATACGCCGTACACTTGCAACTTATGCCGCTCAGGATGTGGACGCTCGACGTGGCACGCGAGCAGTCTCCGACCCTTGACCACCTTTACCAGTACGCCGCGCTGACGCAGGAGGCGGGGTTCGACGCGCTCGGGCTGTACCTCGAGCACCGGTTCGCGTTTCAATCGACTCCCTGGGCTCACGGTGCGGGGTGCGTCACTCCTTCGATGGTGCAAGCGCTACGGTCGGAGTTCCCCTCGCTTCAGATCGTGCCGTTCGTCAACCTGCTCGGGCACATGGAGGGGTTCCTCTACACGGAGGAGGGCAAGCAGTACGCCGAAGAACGCTTTGCCGGAATGCAGGCGTGCCCGTGCAACCCTGAGTTTGTGTCTCTGGCGGAGCAGATGCTCGACGACACTCTTGCGTGCTTCGACTCTTCGCTGATCCACATTGGCGGCGATGAGACGTGGCAACTCGGCAAGTGTCCTGTTTGTGCTACTAAGTCGAAGGCTGAACTGTACGGCGAACACTTCGGTCCGCTCGCGCGGCGGGTCGTTGCTGCGGGGAGGACACCTGCCGTTTGGGGCGACATGTTCCTGGAGCACCCCGAGGCCCTGGACGCAATGCCAGCCGAGACTGTAGTGTTCGACTGGCAGTACTTCGGCGGGCTGGAGAAGTCGGCGCACGTGTTTTCGGACAGAGGGTTTCGCGTGGTTGGGTGTCCGACGCTGCACGTGTACAACGCGGCGTGGTTCCACTTGGCCAAGAGCGAGGAAAACGTGCGCCAGGTCGCGCGCGACTCGACGTCGTTGCACGGGTTCTGTCTGACGACGTGGGAGTGCGGGTTGCTCGGCTCGTACGACACTCTGTTTCCTGCCTTGCGTGCGGCAGGAACGTTGTCCTCGAATCCAGATGGGCCGGGGTTCCTGGAAGCGTACAAGGCGGTTTCGGACGCGCACTGCGAGTGGGCGCGGCTGATGGGTGTGGAGTTGGAGACACTCGGCGGCGTGTTCGGGTTTTCAGGGCACCGGCACAAGTTGAAGTCGCGCGTGCTGATGTACAACAACCCGTTCCTCGCGTGGATGCACCACGCCGAGGAGTTGTGCGGGCCGACCGGGGACAAAGCGCTGCAGATCGTCGAGATGGCGAATATGATCGCGCCGGGCGAGGAGGAGAAGGGCGTTTGCATCGCCGTTCGCGGAATGGTGGAGTTCGTTCGGATCGCGGAGGAGGCTCGCTTGCTCTACGCCGCTGGCGAGCCAGAGTCGGCGATTGGCAAACTCACCGCGACGCGCACGACGTTCGATACAATGATGCGCGTCGCACGGCGGACGCACGAGCGGATCGGTGGCTCGCTTGCCGACGCGGAGCGGTGCCGCCTCGCGATCAAGCACGTCGACGAGGTGATCGTGAGACTGCGCAACTTCGGGCGGGGGCAACTCGGTTATCTACCGGCCTGGGAGGTGCTCACGCACCCCAACTTCGTGCCGCACGACCAGGCGTGCTGGTGGCTGGTGAACAAGTGGGGGCGGGAGTAGGAGGTTCGAAGGTGGAAGAGAGCAAGGTTTTCGGCGAGCCCATCGACGTCACGCGCGAGTATCTGAAGAGGGCGAAATCGGTCCCCTCGGCATACGTGACCGCCGCACTCTTGCTTGCACTTGGAACTCTCTTCTCTGGGCCGTTCTTTCCTCCATTACTCGTCGTTGGAGGAGTCGTTGTCACTGTGCTTCTCTTCATCATTGCCATTCAAATGTCGAAAGACCGCAAAGCAGTCAGGCGCGCTCTCAGCCTTGGCACAATTGTTCGAACTGCTGGACTGGTGGGAAGCGACGTCAAGGTCACTGACGTTTCATCAGTAGATCCTAGCCTTGAATTCGACTCGACAACCGTCAGTTTGATCGGTCTCGACGAAGTTGTCGTTGGACGCGACTTTCTCTACATTCGTGGACTTAGCAGTGTTGAACTGACTGATCCAATGTTCGCAAACGCCGACGCCAAACAAGAGTTCATTGCTCACGTGTTGACTCATGTAAGTCGGTCTGGACAGATTGGTCTTACCCAGAGCAAAGACGATTGGATCGGCAAACTCTGACGACTACGAGAACAGTTTCATGTCGCTCGAATGGCCCGGGAAGAGTTTGGCCGAGGGGTCGAGCATCTGCTTGATCTCGCAAACGGCGGTCGTGACCTCACCGACGCCGGTCGCGATCAGTTTGATCTTCCCTTCGTAGTCGCACACGTCGCCGACCGCGAACACGCCAGGCAATGACGTGCGGTACATGCGGTCCACCTTGATCTGCCGCTTCTCGATCTGCATACCCCAGCCTTCGAGCGGACCGAGCGACGACTTGTAGCCGACGTTGACTACGAGCGCGTCGCACGGATAGGTCTTAGTGTTCTCGTGCTGGCTGTTGTGCACCACCACGCTTTCCAAACGGTTCGCGCCGTGCAGTTCCTTCACCTGCTCCCACAGGCAGACTTCGACGCTCGAGGCGTGGACCTGCTTGACGGTCTCCTCGTGCGCGCGGAAGACGTCGCGGCGGTGAACGAGTCTCGTCGACTTGGCGATCGGTTCGATGGCGAGCGCCCAGTCGAACGCGCTGTCGCCGCCGCCGACCACGATCACGTCCTTGCCCGTGAGGCTGACGAGGTTCTGCACGCCGTACGTGAGGCCCTTGCCGACGAACTGCTCTTCGTTCTCTACGCCGAGCTTGGTCGGCTCGAACGCACCGGCACCGGCCGAGACGATCACCGATCGCGTTGGAAAGCGCCGACCGCTCGATCCCAGGATCGACCAACCGTCTTCGTCCTTGGTCAGGCTTTCTGCGGTCTCATTGAGCACGACATCAGGGTGGAACTGCTGGCCCTGCTCTGCCAGCCCCTTCGCGAGGTCCTTGGCGAGCACCTTTGGGAACCCGGGCATGTCGAAGACGTACTTCTCGGGATACAGGGCGACGAGTTGGCCGCCGAGTTCAGGGAGGCTGTCGATGATGCGGCACGTCATGCCGCGCATCCCGGAATAGAACGCGCCGAAGAGCCCGACCGGGCCCCCTCCGATGATCGTGACGTCGACGCGGTCCATTGAACTTGGAGTCTATCTGCTGTACGGTCACTTCCTGGGAGGTTCGGTGCGTGTGCGGAGCCCCTCACCCCCTGTCCCCCTCTCCCCCAGAGGGGCGAGGGGGTAGGTCGGTACACTTTCAACTAGATTGAACCAGTACGAAGTCGTGGTCGTGGGTGCGGGGCATGCGGGGATCGAGGCGGCCCTCGCCTCAGCACGCATGGGTCGCAAGACGCTCTGCGTGACTCTGCGGCTCGACACGATCGGCCACTTGCCCTGTAACTGCTCTGTCGGCGGGCCTGCCAAGGGGCACATCGCCCGCGAGGTCGACGCGCTCGGCGGGCAGATGGGCGTCACGACCGACCACACGCTCACGCACCTGCGAAGGGTCGGGACCGGCAAAGGGCCAGCGGTCCAGACGACCCGCGCCCAGGTGTGCAAGTCCGCGTATCCGGCCTTCATGCGGCGTGTGATGGAGTCGCAATCCGGGTTGGACCTACTAGAGGGCGAGGTGGAGACAGTGATGGTTCGCGAGGGTCGGGTGGTCGGGGTTCGCATCACCCCCTCCCTAACCTTGGCGCGGGACGACCTCTCCTCAGGAGAGGATCGTCGCGGCCAATCCCAAAATGGAGGGAACCCGATCGAGCCAGTGCAACACCGAACCATCAGTTGCAGTGCTGTAGTGATCACAACCGGCACGTTCATGAACGGGCTGTGCCACGAGGGCCGCAAGAAGACCGTTGCCGGACGGCACGGCGAGCAGGCGGTCACTTCGCTCAGCGACTTCCTCCGCTCGATCGGCGTGACGATGCGCCGCTTCAAGACGGGGACGACTCCGCGCATCGCGCTCTCGTCGATCGACTTCGACAAGACGATCGTGATGCCCAGCGAGCCAGACGCGGGGCCGATGAGTTTTCTGCACGACACCGTGTTTCCGGAGCGCGAACTGTTGCCGACATGGCAGACGCACACGAACTCGTTGACGCACGCGCTGTTGCACGACAACTTGCACGAGAGCGCGATGTACAGCGGCGAGATCGAAGGGATCGGCCCTCGCTACTGTCCCTCGATCGAGGACAAGGTCGTGCGCTTTGCTGAGAAGGACGCGCACCCGATCTTCTTGGAACAGGAAGAGTGGGACAGGGAGAGCGTGTACGTGCAGGGTTTCTCGTCGTCGATGCCCGCCGAAGTGCAACTCGCTGCGCTGAAGACGATCTCCGGACTCGAAAGCGTCGAGATGCTGCGCCCGGGATACGCGGTCGAGTACGACATGGCCGACCCGCTCCAACTTCGTCCGACGCTGATGTCGAAGCTGCTCGACGGACTGTTCCTCGCTGGGCAGATCAACGGAACGAGCGGATATGAGGAGGCGGCGGGACAAGGCATCGTTGCGGGGATCAACGCCGCAAGATACGTGAGGGACGAGTCGCCGGTCGAGTTCCCAAGGTCCGAGTCGTTCATCGGCGTTATGGTCGACGACCTGGTGACCAAGGGGGTCGATGACCCGTATCGCATGCTCACTGCCCGTGCCGAGCACCGCCTGCTCTTGCGCCACGACAACGCGGACCAGCGGCTCACGCCGCTTGCGACCACCCTGGGTCTGGCGACCGGCGAGCGTCGAGCGCGGTTCGAACGCAAGATGGCTTTCGTCGCATCTGGCCTCGCGACCTTGAAGTCGGCCTACTTCCTTGAGGCGCACAACGAGGTCTTGGAGGACGAGGGCCTCTCGCCAGTGCGGGGCAGAGCCTCGGCGTTCGATCTGTTGAAGCGTCCTGGGGTCAGCCTTGCACTGATCGAACGCATGGCACACCGGGCCGGTGTCGCACTTCCTGGCCTTCCTGTTGGAGCGGTGTCGACGAAGCAAAACCCAGTCGCGTACGGCTCCGTCGAGCACACGGCGCGCGAACAGATCGAGATTCAAGCGGTCTATGACGGCTACCTGCAAAGGCAGGAGGTCGAGGCCCGTCGCACCAAGGACCTTGACCAGATGCCGATCCCTGAGGAGTTCGACTTTCAGGCGTTGCGCGGGCTGAGTTATGAGAGCGTCGAGAAACTGGGCCGTGTGCGGCCGACGACCGTCGGGCAGGCTTCGCGCATCCCTGGCGTGCGGCCGAGCGACATTGCGCTCTTGATCGGCCACTTGCGCCAAGGCAGCCGTGCGCATGTCTGAACTCCGTTGGCACCCTTTCCTTCGCCAGTGGGTCATCACGGCCACACACAGGCAAGACCGCACGTTCCATCCGCCCGACGACTACTGTCCGCTGTGTCCCACGAAACCCGGCGGTTTTCCTACGGAGATCCATCACGAGGACTACGACATTGCGGTCTTCGAGAACAAGTTTCCTTCTTTGCTCTCAGACCCGCCTGAGCCGAGCGAGGATGGCACGTGGCTGACGCCTGTGCGCCCTAGCGTCGGTGTGTGCGAAGTGGTGTGCTACTCGAGCGACCACAACGCGACGTTTGCGACCTTGCCCCTCGAACAGATCAGGAGACTCGCGCGCGTTTGGAAGGACCGCTACGTCGCGCTCGACGCCCGCCCCGAGATCGAGTACGTCTTCATCTTTGAGAACAAAGGAAAGGAGATCGGTGTGACGTTGTCCCACCCGCACGGACAGATTTATGCCTACCCCTTCGTGCCGCCCGTCCTTCGCGAGGAACTCGAGGCCGAGCGCGAGCACTGGAACGAGCACGGCAAACCGCTCATGCAGGATCTCCTGGAGGAGGAGTTCACAGACGGCCGCCGCATCGTGTGGGAGAGCGACTTGTATGTCGCGTTCGTCCCCTTCTTTGCGCGATACCCCTACGAGGTCTACGTCACGACGAAGCAGCACGTGCGGCATCTTGGTGAAATGGACGACGCGCTGCTCGACGGGCTTGCCCTCGCCTTGCACACGGTCGCGAAGAAACTCGACGCGCTGTTCGGTTACTCCATGCCCTACATCATGGCGATGCACCAAGAACCGGCGGCTACTGGCTACGAGTTCGCCTGGTTCCACGTCGAGTTCTATCCGCCCTACAGGACTGAGAGCAAACTCAAGTACCTAGCCGGAAGCGAGGCAGGTGCGGGCGTGTTTATCAACGACACGCTCGCAGAAGACAGTGCGAAGCGCTTGCGAGACGCCTAGTCCCAATCGCCGTACAACAAAGTGAACGCGCGCTGTGTGTCGGAGCGGCGCTCCATGATCCCTGCTTCGAGCGTCAGGCCGGAGCAAGCCTCGTCTCGAGACATCGTGCCTTCCGGATTGAGCGAGCGAACGACAAGTTCCTCTAGCGCACGCACGGCTTCCTCGGGCTTGACTCCAACCGAGGAAAACTCATCGAGCCCAGCACGAATAATGTCTGAGGCCATCGGGTTTCCGCTCAAGAAGCAGGCACCGCGGTCCATGCAGAAATCGCCGTGATAGTCGATCTCGTAGTACCGGTCGAGTTCTGGAGCCTCACCGACCTGCATGAAGAGTGTCTTGGCCACGACGGGAGGGCTCCCAAAGTCGGCGAACGACCGCTTGACAGGTTCGCTGATCGCCGCGACGACGCGCTGGATGGTCACGTCCTGCTCGCTCCGCTGGAATCCTTCTTGGTGGGAGAAGTCGATCGCCGCGACGCGCATCGCTTCGACGTCGCTCTGCAGTCCAAGCCCTGCGAACATGAGGCGGTCGTAGATCTCGTAGACCTTTCGCGACTGGCGCCTGTAGGTGACGGCGAGGATGCCGGAGTCCAAGGAGACTGCGATGACGGGCACTCCGGTCGCAAGGCGTGATTCGACGTACTGGGCGCGGTGCCCCATGCCCTCCTGCCAATCGTAGGGCGTCATCATGTGCGGCTAGTTTAGCCGACGGGCTTCCAGCGCGGGGTCTGCGAGTCCGGCTTCTTGCCCTTGAGCAGCGAGTCGAGTGTCATCGGCTCGAGGTTTCGCACGATCGCCTTCTTGTCCCATACGCTGAAGTAGCCGTAGCCGCCTCGTGCGAGGGAGATCGGCATGGCGACCTCGTAGGTCTGCGACACGTTCAGTTTCGCCCCGCCGACCGTGACTGACACCACGCGGAGTTCGGACGGCCCGCGCGGGTCGAACGTGACTTCTAGGCCGGACACTTGCAGAAAGCCGCTGTTCGGCGAGGGGTAGAGCGAGATCGAGCGATTGAGCGCCTGCAGGACTTGCTCGCCGGTCAGCTTAGAGACCACGATCGCGTCGCCCGGAAACCGGAAGAGTTTGCTGAGATCGTCGCCCTGGAACTCGCGGAACATCATGCCCGCAGGAAGGAGGGCGATGTCGGCGCCGGCGCTAGACCGTACGATGTCGGCGGCGGACTGGGCCGGGCCGTATGCCGCCTGGTCGGGGCCCTCTTGCTCTCGGGAGCCGACCTGTGCCGAAGCCACGGCCAAGAGGCCGAGCATAGCGGTCAGCGTTCCGTAGAACCGTTTCATTGTCCTGTCAATCCTGTCAGGTCTGACTGATAGACGCTCCGACTGTTACGACTTATCGCCGCCTAGGCTGGTTTTCTAGGTCCTTGCGCTCAGAAGTCCGTCTGGATACCCATCGACCGGGCTGTGCCTGCGACCACCTTGATCGCGGCCTCCTCGTCGTTGGCGTTCAGGTCGGGCATCTTGGCCTTGGCGATCTCCAGCGCCTGGGCCTTGGTCAGGACACCGGCAGATTCCGTGCCAGCCTTCCCGCTGCCCTTGGGGATCTTCAGGGCGTTCTTGATCAGGTCGCTGACGAGCGGCTGCTTCACCACGAAGGTGTACGAACGGTCCTCGTAGACCGTGATGCTGACGGGCATGGTGAAGCCCATCTGCTTCGCGGTCATTTCGTTGAACTTCTTGAGGAACTCCATCATGTTGATGCCTGCCTGGCCGAGCGCCGGGCCGACCGGGGGAGCAGGGGTTCCCTTGCCCGCCGGGATGTTCAACTTGATGATGCTCGCGACCTTTTTTGCCATGGTGGTTTCGTGCCTGTTCCAACTGAGCGCACCAGGTAGCCCTTGGCGCGACTGCGAGGGGGGATTATACCAGCGGGCCTGACGGCCGGCGGGTAGGCCCCAAGAGCGCGCTTTTGAACCTGGAGCCCTGTGCCAAACTAGCCTTGAACCATGCCAGAAGTCAAGCTGCGTATCCCTCAGATCGGCGAAGGCCTCCAAGAGGCCCGCCTGGTCGCCGTGCTTAAGCAGCCGGGCGACCACGTCAAGCGGGACGAGCCGATCTACCAGATGGAGACCGATAAGGCCGTCATGGACGTCGAGTCGCCTTACGAGGGCAAGTTGGTTGGCTGGTCGGCCGACGTCGATGCCGTGCTGCCGATCGGGGCCGAGGTCGCCGTCATGGAGACCGAGGACGAAGTCCAAGAGATGGTTGTGCACGGCGCAGGCGAGCCCGTCGCCGCCGCTCCGGTCGCGGCGCGAACAGCCGAAGCGAGCGGCGAACGAAGGCGAGACATCCCGCCGCGCACTCGCGCCTACGCGAAAGAGAAGGGCATGAGCGACGACGATCTTGCGAAGGTCACGGCCAAGGGGGCGAAACTCATGCCCGAGGACATCGACGCCTTTCTCAGCGGCAACGGTGCCGGGCCCAAGAAGGGCGACGGCTTCAGCGAAGTCGAGATGCCATCAAAGCAGCGCGTCTTGTCGTCACGCCTGCAGCGCGGCTCGCAACTCGCCGTTCCGGGCACCGAGACCGTCGTCATCAACTGGGGCCCGATCGAGGCGCTTCGCGCTTCCATCAAGGACAAGGGGGGCGAGTTCCAACCATCCACGTTCACCATGTTCTCGTTCGCGGTCGCGAAGACGCTGGGCGACTTCCCGGCCTTCCGTTCGACGATCGTGGGCGACTCGGTCATACGCACGTATGACAACGTGAACCTGGGCATCGCCGTCGCGCTGCCGGGCGACGAACTCGTGATCGCCAAGATCGCAAAGGCCGACGCAATGGATTGGCGCACGTTCGCCGACGCGATGCGCGCCCAGATCGAACTGGCGCGCGGAGGCAAGGACCAGGCCGACGAGTCGATCACGATCAGCCTCACAAACATGCAAGGGTTCGGACTCCGCGACGCTGTGGCCGTCGTCGTGCCTCCAGGGGTCGCGACGCTCTTCCTCGGAGAGGCGTACAACGGTCTCGACCAGACAGTGGGCGATCTCAAGTTGCAACGGTGCGCGAACATGGGTCTGACGTTCGACCACCGGTTGATCAACGGCGTGGGCGCGGCAAACCTCTTGAACTCGATCCGGGAGAAGGTCGAGAACATCGGAGACCTGGTGTCGGCATGAGCCGCCCCGTGATCGGGATCACGACGTCTTGCGGGCCCGATCCGAACGACACCTATCCGACCGAGCGCCTGTACGTGAACCGGCTGTACGCCGACTGTGTGCTCGCGGCCGGTGGCGCGCCGATCCTCCTCACGAAGCAGACGCCAGTCGTGGTCGCGCTCGACCTCATCGATGGCCTTCTCATCCCCGGCGGCGACGACATCGACGCAAGGTTCTTTGGACAGGAGAACCACCCTTCCGTCAAACTGGAAGACCCCGAGCGATTCCAATTCGAGCAGAGGCTTCTGGAGAAATGGCCCGCCAGTGCCCCAGTGCTTGGGATCTGCTATGGATGCCAGGCCATGAACGTGTTCCGCGGCGGCGACATGGTCCAGCACATTCCGGACGTTGTCAACGATTCACAACACTCCGGTGGGACGGTGCAGTCGTACAGCGTCGAACCGTCGAGCGGACTGGCGAGGATCATCGGCACGACCCAGCCCACGGGAAAGTCGTTCCACCATCAAGCGAACGGCAAGGTTGGAAAGGGCCTCAAAGTCGTCGCGCTAGCAGACGACGGAGTCGTTGAAGCCATCGAGGATGAAAGCCTTCCATGGTTCATCGGCGTTCAATGGCACCCGGAGCGCACCCCTGAGGACGCCGCGACCGTCCGATTGTTCAGGAGCCTTGTGGAGGCTGCCGCAGAGTACCGGCGGACGCGCCAGCGATGAAGTACATGGTCAACGGCCTCGAATGGGAGCCGCAATCGGGCGTCGAGGCAGAGGTCACGCACCTGCCCGACCGATTGCTTGTGCGCACGAAAGACGGAAGCCACACCGCGCTGGCCGTTCGTGCCGCAGGAGCGACGTACGTCTCTTATCGCGGCAGGCAGTACAAGATCGAGCGGACTGGACGGCGGGCCGGCCACCACGGCGAATCGAACGGAGAAGCCCGGGCACCGATGCCAGGACAGATCGTCGAGGTCGCCTGCAAGAAAGGGGACACGGTCGAAGTCGGCCAAAGGCTGATCGTGCTCGAGGCGATGAAAATGCAGCAGCCGGTCAATGCGCCGGTCGGGGGCAAGATCAAGGAGGTCTTCGTCGTAGTGGGCTCGCAGGTCGCTGAAGGCGAGGTCATGGCCCTCGTCGAGGAGGGCGGTGAATGAGCCAAAGGGTCAGTTTCCTGGACTTCGACCGCGAACTGGAGATCTGGCTGCAGGCCTTCCCTCTCGCCGACAAGGAGCAACGGTCGAGTTTCTATCACAGGTTCAAGGCGGAACTGCGGGTGCTCCGCTACATGGAGGTCCACCAAGGCAAGATCACGATCCAGAGGCACCCTATGGTAGAAGTGCTGGCTTCGTTTAAGATCGCTAAGCGGAACTCAGACATGGTGCGTATCGACCTGGAGAACGTGTGGTCGAACTTCATGGTCAAGCAGGACCGCGGCCTCCACGCGTTCAACCCGACAGACAACGGGTTCGACCTGATGTTTGCCGTCGCGCCAGGGAACGCTTTTATCATCAGCGGAGTGATGCAGATCACCGCGGTCCGGGGCTAGTCCCCCGTAGTTGTTCCTGTTTTGAGGCCCGTTCACCCGAGCGGCAAGCCGTGTGCACAGGCAGGTTCATTCTCGCGTGTGCGAGATGGAGGGCTGGTTTCGAGGCCCAGGTGGAACGCAATGAGGAAACTCTCACTTCTCGCGCTGGTCGGTGCAGGCGTCGCTTTCGCTAGCACATCTGCCCAGGCAGCGCTTACATTCGACTTTACACAAGTGATCTCTGGCTCTCCGGTCGGCGGCCCGTCGTTCGCGACGCTCGTCATTGAGAACGCCGGTGCAAACACTGTCAACTTCACGATGACGAACACGATGGACTCGTCCGTCTCGGGCGGCCAATTCATCAGCAAACTGATGCTGAACGTCGACCCGTATGTCGCAGGAACAATGTCTTGGTCGAGCCCGACGATCTCGTCGTACTCGTTCGATCAAGACGGCGAGAACGACTCGGGCGCGAAGTTCGACTACGAGGTTCGCTTCGTCACAGCGAACAACGGAAACCGGTTCACTGCAGGAAAGGTGGTGACATGGTCGGTTACCGGTGGCGGACTGACGGAAGACGATTTCGACGCGCTCTCTGCCGGCAACGCCAACTATGCAGGACTGATCCACATTCAAGCGATTCCCAACACTGGCGACTCTGCAAAGGTAATCCCTGGCGACCCGGTCCCCGAACCGGCAACTATCGCCGCCCTCGGTCTGGGTTTCGTTGCTCTGATCAAGCGGCGCCGCAAGGTCTGACCTCGATCGCCTCGAAGCCCACGCCGGGCGCAGCGACCATGTCGCTGCGCCCGCATTGCGCTGCAAACGATATAACGAACTTTATGGGCAAGCCTTGTATTAATGCTGGGCTTGCTGCACCTTGGCGGGACTTTGACAAAGCCCTGGAACACGCTCGGATAGAATCGCGTCTAGGCTGGTGATCCACAGTCGTGTGGGTCTTGTTTTCTAGATACGTCTAGGGACGGTCTTGGACCGAGAAGGCAATCATAAATGAAGAAGATCCTCTTGCCTGCTCTGGTCGGATTCGGGGCTTTGATGAGTTTCGCGTCTGCCAGCGCAGCTATCGTATTCGAGTTTGGAACCATTGTTACAGGTGCTCCAGCGGGTGGACCCTTGTACGCGCGCCTGACCATTTCGAACGCGGGTACTGACACCGTTTCGCTCTTCTTTGAGAACACTGCCGCGCTTCCAGCCGCCGCTGGTCAAGCAGTCCACCGGCTGCACCTCAACGTCGACCCGTTCATCGCGGGCCTGACGGTCACCTCCGCTGACCCGCACTTCGAGGACTTCGATTACACACAAGACGGGCAGAACGACGCAGGCTCCCACTTCGACTTGCAGATCAACCTCGACATCGCACCGCCGGCAGACCGGTTCTTGCCCGGAGACACGATGACGATGACCGCGACTGCGACCGGACTGACCGAGAACAACTTTCTAGCGCTCTCGACGGGCACGCCACGCCAGGCCATGGTCCACCTGATTTCGATCCCGCCCAACGGCGACTCGGCCAAAGTCACGACCCCTGTTCCGGAGCCGGCCACGATGGCCGCTCTTGGCCTCGGTGTGGTCGCGTTGCTCCGCCGACGCAAGAAGTAACCAAGGCTTCGACCGCTCATCGTTCGGCCCCGGCAGAGTCGGGGCCTTTTTCTTTGTCTGCCACAATCCCCGTGTGGTGCGCATTATCGAGGTCGGCCCTAGGGACGGGCTGCAGAACGAGGCCGAGCCCGTTCCGACCGAAGCGAAACTCGCATTCGTCTCCGCGCTCGCGGGCGCCGGTCTAAGCGAGATCGAAGCCACGAGTTTCGTGTCTCCCAAGTGGGTTCCGCAGCTCGCCGACGCCGCAGACCTATGGCCACATCTGCCGAGCGGGCCGCGCTACAGCGCCCTCGTCCCCAACGTCAAGGGCCTGGAGCGCGCGCTTGAGGTCGGCGTCGACCGGATCGCCGTGTTTACCGCCGCGAGCGACGCGTTCACCCAGAAGAACATCAACATGACCGTCGACGAATCGCTCGACGTCTTCAGCAGCGTCGTGCACGCGTTTCGTGCTTCCAAGCCTGAAGGGTTCGTCCGGGGTTACGTCTCGACGGTCATCGAGTGCCCCTACTCTGGGACGGTCGCGCCGTCGACGGTTACCAAGGTCGTGTCGCGCTTGCTCGCGATCGGCGTCGACGAGGTCAGCCTTGGGGACACGATCGGGGTAGCAGTGCCGAACGAGGTCGACAACCTTTGCGATGCGCTCGAGGGTTTCGAGAAGTCCAAGGTCGTATGGCACTTCCACGACACCCGCGGCACTGCGATCGCCAACGTTGCGAAGGCTCTAGAGCGCGGGTACTCCGCCTTTGACTCGAGCGCGGGCGGTTTGGGCGGATGCCCGTATGCCAAGGGTGCTGGAGGCAACCTCGCGACCGAAGACCTGGTCTACTTTTTGGAAAGAAGCGGAGTGCGGACCGGGGTGGATCTCACGGCGCTGGCGCGGGCGACCCTTCCGGTGTTCGATCTTCTGGGACGCCCTCCGACGGCGAAGGCCCAGTTGGCAGCGTTGGCGGTCTGAGGGCCGCTTGTTGCGCCTTGTAGACCCCGTACCAGCCCAATGCGATCGATACTGCGGCCACAAACGCGACTCCTGCAAGTTCTTGCTTGTCCATCTTGAACTCGCGCCAGTTGACAATAAGCACCGTGAGGCCGATCGGCACGAGCGCCGGGAGCATCGCAAGGCTCAAAGGTCCGATCGAGACTCCGGCGTATCTGATCACCACCAGCAGATAGAGCACCAGTACGGGGATCAGCCACGCAAGGGTCCTCTTGGTGCGCATGTTGAACTTCCAAAGGACCGCAAAGAACGTCGCCGCGAAGAGCAGGTCGGCGGGCCCGACCCTTGCTAGGTCTAGGACGCCGGCCTTGTCGGTCCCTTCCACCTTGGGCTGCGGCACCGTCGCCAGAACGTTCTGCGTGACGGCGGGGGCGCGGTCGAGCATCCTCCGTGTCGGAGAGTCCGGGTTGAACACGAGGAACATGTCGAACCCCACGAGAAAGATCGCGATGGGGATCAAGAGGTTCTTGTCTTTGATGACCAAAGAGAGGAGCGCGCCGATTCCCAGCGTCCAACACAGGATGCCAGTCTGGACGATCGCCATGAAGAACACTTCCGCGGGAGCACCGGGCCCGGCGACGTAGCGTGCGAGGAACGCTCCTCCCACGTGCAGGATCACGCCGCAACACAGGAACAACAGACCGTCGCGGCCCTTCCACCCGTGTGATGCGGCCCTGAATAGTGCGTAGACAGGCAAGCCCACGAAGACGGCCGCGCTAAGAACTGAGAGTGTCGGCACGAGCGAGACCGGAAAGGCAACAAAGCCGAGCAAGACGCGAAGCAGGAACAGTCCGCCCGCGATCAGGAAGAACGCGCGCAGCCCGCTAGAGTCACGCAAGGGCTCGCTCCCGTTGCGACCTGAATCCTTGTTGCACCACTTTGTGATAGACGTCCAGAACGCGGTCGGTCGTCGCGGCGACCGAGTATTCCCTTGCCGTCGCCCTCGCTCCGTCAGACATCCGAGCACGAGCCTCCTTCGAGCTCAAGAGTCCGGAGATCGCTCGGGCGAACTCACCCGGCTCGTTTCGCAACACGTACCCGTTCACACCGTCGACCACGGCCTCGCCCGCACCACCGCCCTGGGAGACCAGTGCGGGCAGCCCGTGGCTCATGGCTTCGACGACGACGAGACCCTGGGTCTCCGTCATCGACGCAAACGTAAAGAGGTCGGCGGCAGCGTAGTATCGATCGACCTCGGCGCGCTTCACCGCGCCAACGAACCGGACATGGTCGCCGATCCCAAGGTCTCTCGCCATCGCGGCAAACTCGGAGCGCGCAGGCCCGTCGCCAACCAGGACGAACTCGATCCTGGGGACAGTGGCGCGCGCAAGCGCTACGGCCTCCATGAGGACCGCAATGTTCTTCTCCTTAGCGATTCGGCCAGCGTAAAGAACGACAGGGCGATCGTGTGTGATCCCAAGATCTTCCCTGACTTGATTACGGTCGAACGAGCGCGGTGGTGGGACGCCGGTCGGAACCACGGTGATCGGGGTCCGGACAGAGTGCCTCGTCAGCCAGCGTTTGGACGTCTCGCTCGGAGTGATAACGTGCCCAACCCGGTTGTAATAGAAGTTCAAGTGCTTGGCGATCTTGTAGCGCAGGTACCTCTTGGGCACGATTCCTAGGTAGTAGGAGTACTTGTCGTAGTTCGTGTGGTACGTCGAGACGATCGGGATCTCGTGCGACTCGGCCCATCTGAGCCCGACAAACCCCACGGTGAAGGGAGTGTGCGTGTGCACCACGTCGAACGGTTGTTTCCTGAACTCCCTCAGCCTGGCGTAGAACGGAGGGACGGCGAGCGGGTAGTCCGTCGTCCAAGGTGTGCGGACGGAGCGAAACCGGTGTGTGTTCGGGTCGGCGTCTTTGTGCCCCGGGTAGTTCGCGGTGAACAAGTGGACGCTGTGCCCCCTCGAACGCAATTCGCGCATTAGGAGGTCGATGCTCACGCTGACGCCGTTGAGCACAGGAAGGGCGCTGTCTGAGAAGAGCGCGATGCTGAGCGACCGCGCGTCCACCGGCTATCCCTCGGGAAGCCTGCCGTGCTCTTCGACGTGCTTCGCCACCGCGCTCAGCCGGAACCGCCTCTGTCCGCCTTTCGTGCGGTGGTGCTCCAGCCAGCCTCGGTTGGTGTATCGGCGGACCGTCGCGGGACACACGCCGAGGAGGCGACTGACTTCTTCCAGCGTCAACTCAGGGTCGAGCAGGCGCTTGATGAGGTCCGACCGGGTCTCTTTGAAGTCGTGGTTGTAGTAGCGGGACGTGACCTCGTCGTCGTAGAACTGCGCCAGGAACTCGAGGTTCCGGGGCATGTTCTCAATCAGTTCCTTCAGTTCTGGGTTGATGACCTGTCGCGTCGTGCCGACTGCCATTCGCGGGCGGGGCGCACTGAGTTTCGTCTTTCGGAACTTGCCCTTGATCTCGGGCTTCACCCTTGCCGCAGCCTTGGCCCTCTTCTGCTCCCGCTCCTGTCGGCGATCAAGAAAGGCGTTCTCGATATAGGCGAGAGGGTCCATGTGCTTGGTGGCCGGCATAAACGTTCCTCAGGGACACCTACTATAACAGGACCCGCGCGCCCTCGTCCACCTATTGGGGAGAATTAGACGATCAACATCGCGTCCCCAAAACTCAGGAACCGATAGCGCTCCGCGACCGCTTCCCGGTAGGCGCGGAGGACGTTCTCCCGTCCAGCGAAGGCCGAGACGAGGAGCATAAGGGTCGTCCCGGGCATGTGGAAGTTGGTGAACAGGGCATCGACCGCCTGGAAACTGTAGCCTGGAGTGATGTAGAGGGACGTCACCTTCTCACCCGACTCGACTTGGCGCGGGCCAATGGCAAACGATTCGAGCGTCCTAACAGTCGTCGTGCCGACTGCGAACACTCTTCCTCGGCACGCCTTGATCGCACTTGCCGTCACTTTGGGCACCAAGCACCGCTCGCCATGCATCACGTGGTCCTCGATGTTCTCGACGTTCATGGGCCGAAACGTGTCAAGCCCCACATCCAGGGTCACCCTCGCGGCCCCTACGCCTTTTGCGGCGATCTGCCGAAGCACTTCTGGTGTGAAGTGCAGGCCCGCGGTCGGCGCGGCCGCGCTTCCGCCAGTCGCCGCGTAGACCGTCTGATATCGATCTGGATCGGCGAGCGCGTGTGAGATGTACGGCGGCAGGGGCACTTGTCCCGCCACGGCCAACTGCTCGCGACAATCCTCCTGCCGGAACTTTATCCGCTTCATGCCGCCTCCAAGGTCCTCCAAGACGACCGAATCCAGGTTCGTTCGAATGGTGACGATGTCGCCTGGCTTCAGCCTCTTTGCTGGCTTGCAAAGGGCGACATAGCACCCATGGTCGCAATCTCGCAACAAGAGCAACTCGACGCGTCCGCCCGTCTCCCTGTGACCAACGAGGCGGATTGCCGTGACCCGCGTGTCGTTCATCACAAGCAGGTCGCCCGCGCGAAGATAGTCCAGCGCGTCGAGGAAGGTCCGGTGCTCGATCACTCCCGTCTCGCGGTGCAAGACGAGCAAGCGCGATGCGGAGCGGTCAGCCAGCGGCACTTGTGCGATCAGGTCTTCCGGCAGGTCGTAGTGGAAATCGCTCGTCCTCAAGCGCCGAGCACCTCGACCAACTGGAGGAGGCTCGTGATCCGCACGTCGGTCTGCGATTCGGCTTCGCGGTCGATCACGAGCGCGCGCATTCCCACGTTCTTGGCCCCTTGCCAGTCGTCCACCGGGTTGTCGCCGACGTGCAGCGTCCTCTCGGCAGAGACTCCTGTTCGTTCTAACGCGATCTCGAACAACCGAGGATCGGGCTTCTCGACGCCCTCTTCCAGCGAGGCGAGCACGACCTCGAAGTATGCGTCCAGCCCGAACATCCGCAACGTCCGGTGGAGCGAGTTGTCCCAATTGCTGATGACCGCCATGCGGAACCCCGCTGACCGCAAGGAGTCCAGGCACGGCAAGACGTCGTCGTAGAGAGCGAACACGCCGGAGCCTTCGCCGAAGAGCATGGCGTTGGCCTCCCTGACCACATCGTCTGCCTGCGATGTCGGCATTCCGACCTCCTGCATCCAGTCGACCGTCAACTTGTGCCAGAAGCCCGCGAGGACGCCTTCGTCCCTTTGAAGGTTCAACTCCATGAACTCGGGCCACCGCGTGCGCAGTTTTCGGTCGTACACCTCCGCCGCTACCTGCCGGTCGAAATCCAGCCCCGCGCGCGACGCGCTCTTGACCGCAATGACAGCGGGCTGCCAGTCCACGCGGACGAGCGTCTGGGCGCAGTCGAACGTGACGAGTTCTGGCTTCATTTTCTCAGGTGCGACACGAGCCAGAGGACGCCCGTCAAAAGCGCGCTTGCAAGGAGCATCGTCGTGATCGGAATGTAGACCCTTCCGCCTCCTTGTTCGATCACCACGTCCCCTGGCAAGCGGCCCAACTTTGCCCCGGGTGAAACCAGACCGATCCCCCAGAACAAGAGCCCGACCAACGCCGTCCCGACCCCGACGGCGACCAGAACCCTTCCGACGTGGGCTGTGTCCACGCCCCTAGCGTAGCCGAGAACCAGGCAACTCGTCCTGGGGCCATGACGCCGCGCCCCAAACCGTGCCAACCTATCGGACGTCTGACCAGGACACGACCATGAACGCCCGACCGCTCTTCGCCCTCGCCGCCCTGCTTGCCGTCGCCAGCCAGGCGACCGCCCAGACGTACGACCTGGGACACAAGCCCAAGAAGGGCACGAAGACGGCCTACACCCTGACCTTCAACATCAATGGCCAAGGGCAAACGATCGTGTACAAGGCCAAGATTTCCAACGAGGTCGTCGAAGTGAAGGAGGACGGATCGTTCCTTATGGCGATGTACCAGTCCGAGCACCAGGTGTCGGTTGGTGGCGTGCCGCAACAGACTGCGAGCGAGACGATCACTTCGGTCACCGGATACGATCGTTATGGAAAGCCGGTCACCATGGGAGGCGACGACACCACGCCCAACGCTTACCGGACCGCGAACCTCACGTCGTTCATCGCACCGGTCGCACCGATGAAGGTCGGCGAGTCTTGGAAGGCCACGATCGTGGCGAACCGCGAAACGGGCGCCGTCGCGGCGACGCACAACTACATGTTCGTCGGCACGGAGAAGCAGAACGGCAAAGATGTGGCCGTGATAGAGTTCACGGTAGCAGAGAGCACGGGCGCGAACCCTGCATCGGCCAAGGGCAAGGTCTGGATCGATCTTGCCACTGGCGAGACCGTGCGTTATGAGGCTGACGTGAAGGCAATGCCGAACGAGGCTGGCCCGGTCAGCGGCAAAGTCGTGATGGTCAGAGTTTAGGACGGCGCTTGAGCCGCCTCTTGGGCGCGCCGCCGAGTTCATAGCAGTTCCGACAGCGCGCCTCGTACTTCTCGGTCGCACCGATCAAGATGACAGGATCGTTCTTGTGCGCGGGCTTGCCGTCGATCGTGCGATACGTGTGTGAGGCAGGACGCCCGCACTTCAGACAGATCGCCCGCAACTTGACCACCTCGTCTGCCAAGGCCAGAAGCCGCGGCATCGGCCCGAAGGGCTGCCGGCGAAAATCCTGGTCGAGCCCGGCCAGCACGACCTCGACACCGTTGTCGGCAAGGCTGACCGCAAGGTCGGCGATCGAGTCCTCGAAGAACTGCGCCTCCTCGATGCACACCACGTCCGTGTCCGGCTCGATCGCTCCAGCGAGCGCTTGCACGTTTGGTACGGCGACCGCCTTGTGTTTGACGCCCATGTGGGTTACGACCATTTCCTCGTCATAGCGGCTGTCGATCGAGGGCTTGAAGACCTGCACGCGCTTCTTGGCGTATAGGGCGCGTCGAGCGAGCCGGATCAGTTCCTCCGACTTGCCTGCGTACATGCTCCCGCAGACGACCGTGATCGATCCAAGCCGCTTCATAGGCGGCGGCGAGTCTACCGGGACGCCATACTAGGACATCGGTCGGCTGTTCTCACGATCACGGGTGAAACTGTACGAGGTCGAGGTTTCGAGTTTCGCGGACGTCGGCCCACTGTTGCATTGGGCCGAGCCGTCTATCGAATTGCGCATCACGTTGCCGACCGCCTGGCTCCGGATGCAAGGGGCGTTCGCCTACTCGGGCGGGTGGCACCCCTTCGTCGCGGCTCTTGAGAACGGCCCCGAGGCCCTCAGGGGCTTCTACAACGCGTTCATGCCCAGCGACCTGGCGTCCATGTACTTCCTCGAGCAACCCTGCGAACTTCCTCCCTGGGAGATCCCTTGGATCGGACGGCTCAAGCGTACGCCGCCGCCCGGCGAAGCGGGCCTTTCCGCCGACCATGGCGTGTCCTTTTACGGCCCGGCGACCGACGAGAAGGTCGCCGTCGAGTACCGCAGGCTGAAGGCACTGAGCGATTCAGTGAGAGCGAAGGGCTACGATCCCGACGCAAAGGGCGGCATCGCCGGGCACTTCCTTCGCCGTGGTGGCGAGTACCGGTTCTTTGTCCGTGGAGGAAAGCACCGATCGGCCGTGCTGGCGCACCTAGGAAAGCCCCTTGTGCCGGTCAGGTTCAGGACAAACTGGCCGCGGGTGGTCGACTTGCGGGACGCCGCCGACTGGCCGCTCGTGAGGTCGCGGGCGATGACAAAATCGAGCGCAGAGGCCGTGTTCCACCGCTACTTCGACTTTGACGGCTCGCACCAACGGGTACTTATGGGAAAGAAGGTCTGACGCATGCCGACTGAAGAGAAACTCGTCAAGCAGTACTCGGGCGATCGAGCCAAGGACTACGATTCTACGCGTGTAGGGTCCAAGCGCTACCAGGCGGAAGAAGAGGCGTTCGACCGGCTTTGGGAAGCGTGCCAACCGACGTCCGTGTTCGACCTCCCTGTCGGCACGGGACGATGGCTGCCGAAGTACGCCGAGAAGGGAGTGCGCGCAATGGGAGTCGATGCTTCACAAGACATGCTCAACGAGGCTGCGAAGAAACTCGATGCCTATCCGAGCCACCGCGTCGAACTCGTCAAGGGCGACGCCTACGATCGAGGGTTTTTCCAGAGCGTCGGAGAGAGGTTTGACCTGGTCGCATGTGTGAGGTTTCTCAATTGGATCCCTAGCGAGAAGGTTCCCGACGTCGTACGTAACCTCGACCTTGTGGCGGGCCGCAACCTCCTGCTTGGACTGGGAGTCTGGCAAGGAGAACCCGGCTCGTGGAGGCGCTTTCGAGCAAAGGCGACAGTTTGGTGGGTCAACCTCGAGCGACGTCGAAGAGGGCGCTGGCTTGAGCACGTCCACGAACGCGACATCCTGGACAATACGCTGCGCGAACTCGGTTGGAAAGAGGTCGAGCGCCTGCCGATTTTCAGCAAGAAGGGTCGCGACAACGCCTTCGTGCTGTACGAACGAGCGTAGGCCCGGCTTGCGCCGAGCCTACGCTCCTCGCGGGCCTTCTCGTCGTCAGTCCTTGTAGCGAGCCCGTGTCGCCGTGAGGATTCCTCCACTGTAGGAGCCCTTCGCGTCGATCACTTTGCCAGCCGTGAGGCCGGCAAAGAACGCCGCTTGGGTCATCGGATCACCGTTGTCGTCTTCAAACGAGGTCGAGCCCGTCGTTTGAATGACCTGCTGGGCGCCCCAACTTCCGTTGAAGCCGAACCATTCGACGAGGCTGATCGTGACCGTGCCCGCTCCGAGGTTTGAGGATATGACGTAACCCTTCGCTTCGGGCTGGCCGGTTCCGCCGCCGCCTTCGTCTTCCAGTTTCGCCTTCGACGCCGTGAGCACGCCGTTGCTGAACGTGCCCTCGACTTCGGCGAAGAGGCCCGACTGGATTCCTGTGAAGAAGTCGCCCGCCGAGATCGTGTCGCCGTTGTCGTTGCGGTACGTGGTCGAGCCGTTCGTGACGACGCTGATCACCGCGCCGCTCGTGCTCGAGAAGCCGTACCAACTGTAGATCGTTAGGTCAAACGTGCCTGCGCCCGAGTTAATGTTGCTCGCCGAGCCCTTTGCCTCTGCTTCGTGGTCATCGTCGTCCTCCGGATGGAGCTTGATCTTGACGGCGTTCAGCGTGTTCGACCCGGCGTCGTACACGCCTTCGGCCTCGACCTCGATGCCTGTCGCGAGGAACGTCAGCATCTCGCCCAGGGTGAGAGGCATGCCGACCTTCGTGAAGAACCGCGTGCTCGCGCTGAACTGCACGTGGACGATCGGGTCGCTCGGGAGGAACCCTTCGACCTCGCGCACCGCGACGTCGACCGTCATCGCCACTTCATTGAGGTTCGACGTCGGTCCTTCGACCTTGTCGTCGTCGTCGTTGCTGTCCTCGACCTTGATGACCGTCGCCACGAGCGCGTTCGACGTGGTGTCGAAGCGGCCGCGCACCTCAACACGTTGGTTGTTTGCCAGTGCCGGGCTGCCTGCACCGTTCTCGTTGAACACGATCGTGCCTGAATTGGTCACGACGTTGAAGTTGCCGCTCGTCCTTCGCAGAACGAAAGTCTGGTCGGGGGCAGTCCCGCTGAGGCTGCCGATCGTGCCGTGGTAGTCCTCGCTTTCATGGCGAAGGGGGTTGTCAATCGTCGAGTCGTCTCCACGCTGGAAAGCCGGGGTCACGACCGAACCGTTCTTGGTCCAGTTGGGAAGGTCGAAGTCCAGCACTACGTTCGCTGGGCCGTTGATCGCTAAGTTCGCGCCGAAACTAAACGACGCGCGCGTCTGGCTTGCACCGAAGTCGAGACTGGGATCGAACGTGCAGGATTCGCCCGAGGACGAGCCCGTCGCAACCAGCGTGAGCCCACGCGCCATCGTGACGCGCATCCCCGAATAGTCGCCCGCCGGGACCGAGTCCTTGCCCATGAACAGGAACTTTGGGGCACCGTCGTTAAGGCTGGTCAGGTCGACCGGAACGCCTTCTGCGCTTTGAAAGACGGTCGTGAACCCGCCTCCCGCACCTTGAAGTTCGATCTGGTGCACGGTCACCCAGACTTGGTCGTAGTCCTGGCTCAGGTCGTCCGTGATAAAAACATTGAGCCCGCCTAGAGAGCCGCCCCCGCCTCCGCCGCCGCACCCAGCGGCGATCGCAAGGACCAGGCTGCCCACCAAGAGAACCAGGGTCAAGAATCGAAAGCGTAAAGCCTCTTTCATCAACTTCCTCATGCGGCCTCGTTTCGGGCCGCTTGAACCAGTAGAGCCGGGAGATAGGCCTCGAGATACGTGCCCTAGGCCAAAGGTACAATCCAGACTGTCCACGGCGCCGTCGGCGTATGAGAGAGCCCCGGACCAGGCACTCCGCCACACTCCTGGCCCTGGACAGTAGGATTTGAATTGAAGAAGAACAGCGGTCCGCGCGCTCCGCGCACCAAGAAGGCGTCTCCCGCCCCGAACACCATCGAGATCATCGTCAACTGCGCAAGCAGGGAGACCCGCATCGCGGTCCTCGAGAACCAGAAACTCATGGAGTACCGCGTCGAGCGCGAGGAGCGGGTCGTCGGTAGCATCTTTAAGGGCATCGTCCAAAACGTGCTTCCCGGCATGGACGCGGCCTTCGTCGACATCGGTCTCGAGCGCAACGCGTTCCTCTACGTCGCCGATATCCTTCCCGAGGACACGAGCGACGGCTCGCCCGCGAGCATCCGGCGAAGCGAACTCCGTCGGCGCAAGATCAAGGAACTCATCAAGCCCGGACAGGAACTGATGGTACAGGTCACGAAGGGACCGCGCGGCACCAAGGGCGCGCGAGTAACGACGCGCATCTCGCTTCCTGGCCGCTACGTCGTGCTCATGCCCGAGGGGAACCATTTGGGCGTCAGCAGGAAGATCGAGGACAGGAAGGAGCGCGACCGGCTCCGCAAGATCGGAGAGAAACTTATCCCAGACGGCTTTGGCCTAGTGCTCCGCACCGAGTGTGAGGGCAGGACTCAGACCGAACTCAAGGCCGACATCCAGTTTCTCCAACAACTTTGGGCGCAGGTTTTGGAGGCGGCCAAGAAGCAGAGGGCTCCTGCCGTCGTCCACCGCGACCAGACTCTGCTCTACCGCACCATCCGCGACGTCTTTGGAGACGAGATCGACAAACTCGTTATCGACGACCCAGAGGAGTACGAGAAGGTCAGCCTGGTCGCAGGGATGGTCGCGCCCAAACTGCGCGAGAAGATCCACCTCTACGACCGGCCAGAACCGATCTACGACCACTACGGCGTCGAGAAGGACCTCGACAGGCTGCTAGAGCACAAGGTCTGGCTGAAGGCCGGCGGCTATCTCGTCATCGATGAGACCGAGGCCCTCACTGCCATCGACATCAACACCGGCAAACAGGTCGGGAGTAAATCGCTCAGCGACACGATCTTGAAGGCAAACCTCGAGGCGGCCGAAGAGGTGTGCCGGCAACTCCGCCTCCGCGATATGGGCGGCATCATCGTCATCGACTTCATCGACATGGAGGACGCCGCCGACCGCAAGAAACTCATGGACCACTTCACCTCGCACCTGGCGCGAGACCGTGCGCGGACGCGCGTGGGACGTGTGTCCTCGCTCGGGCTCGTCGAGATCACGCGTAAGCGCACAGGCGAGAGCGTGACCGAGGCGATCACTAGCCTGTGTCCTACGTGCGAAGGTCGCGGCCGGATTGCGAGCGCAGACACCGTCGGCCTGTGGATCGAGCGTGAAATGCGCCGGCGCCTGAACGAGCCGGGCAACGCGTTCTACATCGAGTGTCACCCGGCAGTCGTCGAGAGCCTGATCGGTGCGGACGGCGAGTCGATCGAGGAGATGGAGCACGAACTGAAGCGAGGGCTCTACATCCGCGCCAACTTCGACTTCGCGTTTGAGGAGTTCGACGTGGAGTCGGGCTCGATAGAAGAGATGGACCGCGAGCACATGGGATATCGACGGGCGCAGGTCATCGACTGCAACGTCCGGTCTTCGGCGGACGAGGCCACCGAAAAGGCGATCGCTTGGACCGACGGCGGCTACTACGTCGAACTCATCAGCGGGACTGAGCACGTCGGGCAGCGGGTGAAGGTCGTCCTCCAGGACATTCGACGCGCCTTCGCCGTGGGCGATGTGATCGTCCAGGGTGCCGTCCGGCCCGCCTAGGTGCTAGAATCCCCTTGACTGGAGGGGGTTTATGGACTCTGGGGACAACAAACAGTTGCGCGTGACCAGGCTCATGGTCGCAGGGGTCTCCTGTTTCGTCGGTGGGATCCTGCTCACAGCGGCCGGTGTCCTTTTCTTTAGCGGCGCATGGATCGTTGCTGGCCTTCTGCTCATCCCCATTGGCGTCGTGCTTGCGGTGATTGCGCTTGCCTCTGGCTGGGGTGAGGCGTTTGGAGACCCGTCTAAGAAGCCCGTCCAGCGCGCCAACGACGTGTACGTGATCGCCAAGGTGATCGCAGACAAGAGGGCGAACCCAGTGATCGACCCTGAGTTCCACGACCCGAGCGAACTGAGGTACCTCGTCCAGTTCAACATTCCGGGCAAAGGCAAAGTCGAACTCGAGACCTCGGGGGAAGTGTTCAACGGCGTCGGCGAAGGCATGAACGGAGACATCGTTTATCAGGGTCGCTGGCTCAGCCAGTTCACGTTTAAGCCGCGTCCGGGCGACAGGCAGTTCGGAGAGGACCCGTTCGCAGCCCGCAGGCAGTGAGCCAAGGGCTTGCGCCATACTTGGCGCAATGCCCGACTTAGCGGAAGTCTGGAGGAACGCCCTCCCGGAGATCAGGAACAACGTCACCGGCGTCGCCGTTTGGAACGCGCTCAATGCCGCGTCCGTCGTCGCGTTCGAGGACGGAATGCTCATCATCGGCGTCCCTCACAAGAACCACGAGATCGGCGGGCACCTCAATCTCCCGGCCACCCGCAAAGCCATCGAAGACACGATGGGGCGCGAACTCGGCACCCTATTGGCCGTTCGAGTCATCCAGGGCAACACGGCAGACGACTGGGCCGCGATCAAGGAAAGCGACCGCATCAAGCGGCAACTCCAAGAGCAGGCCCTTAACCGGGCGAGGGCCGAACTCAGCGCAGGCCAGTCTTGGGAGGGGCTCTACGAGAAACTGAGCCGCAGGTTCGCCGAGATGGAGAACCGCTCATTGCCGCAGACCAGGGCGAGGTTCTTTATTGAGGCCGTCGACATCGTCGCGGACGCGCTCATTGAAAAGCCGGTCACAGACGACATGGACGAGCGGAACTTCGCGCGTTGCCTTGATCGGATTGCGTCCTACGCTGAAGTCCCGAGCACGCTTGTCGCGGCAAGAGTGCTCGAAAAGGCGTTTGAGCGCTGATGCCCCACGCCATCGTTCTGGGGTCTGGCACGAGCAACGGCGTGCCGACGCCGGGGCGGACCTACTCCCCTGAGTTTCTTGCAAACGCGAAGAACCACCGTACGCGCCCTTCGATCGTCTTGTGCGGCCCTAGCGGAAACGTGCTAGTCGACTGCGCCCCTGAACTGCGCCTGCAACTCCTCCGCGAGGACATCCAAGACATTGAGGCGTGCCTGATCACGCACACCCACGCGGACCACATCATGGGAATGGACGACTTGCGCTCGTTCTGCCTCAAGACGGGCCAGGAGATGCCCGTGTACACGGCCCCGCGCTACCAGGAAGACATCAGGCGCGTGTTCGCGTATGCTTTCGAGGACTATCCACCCGGCATTTGGGTTCCACGCTTCGACCTTCGCGATGTGCCCGAAGTGCTCGAACTCGGCGGGTTGACCATCCGCACGTTTTGGGTCGACCACGGCCCGATCCCGGTGCTCGGCCTGCGGGTCAACGATTTCGCCTATGTGACCGACGTCAACCACATCCCCGTTCCCGCCCTTGCCCTGCTCACCGGACTCGACACCCTGATCCTGGACGCCGTCCGATACCGCCCTCACCCCAACCACTTCCACTTCGACCAGGCCATAGAGGTCGCCCTGGCCCTCGGCGCCCGCCAAACCTACTTCACACACCTCAGCGACGACTATGACCACGACCTCACCAACGCCACAATGCCCAGTGGCATCCAACTGGCCTGGGACGGCCTTCAGATTCCGCTCTAGGTTCTTGAACCCAGAATCTTGCAGTTTTTGGTAGGTTCCCCCTGAGGCTCATCCCGATAACTACCAGAATGTGGAAAGAGGACTCTAAAGACCTCGTTGGGCAGGCAGTTAACGGATGCAGACGATCGTGGCGGGACTGATGGCATTGACGGCGATGGGAGCGAGCATTCTCGCGGACGTCGACCCGATGACCGTCGTGGTGAGGGGGGCGATCGCCTTCTTCGCCGGGCTGCTCGTGACGGGGGTTTGGGTGTCCGTGGTCAATCCGCAGCCCAAGGCTGAAAAGCCGAAGAAGCAAGCCAAGGCCAAGCCCGCCGTGGTAGAGTCAAAGTCCGCGGCTGAGCCAGAAGAGGATATGGAGGAGGCCGCCTAGCGGCCCTGGGAAACGATGCCACTCTCGCCCGAACAACTACAGCGCACGTGGGTTCAGTTCAAGGTCTACAAAGACCCAGAGGCGCGCGTCGGCCTGATCGACCACTACTCCTATCTCGTCAAGATCACGGCCGGACGGCTTGTGACCAGTTTCCCTGGCGGCGTGGACAGGGACGACCTCATCTCGTCGGGCGTCATTGGGCTCATCAAGAGCGTGGACCAGTACGACCCCACCCGCGACGTCAAGTTCGAGACCTACGCGATCGCCCTGATTCGTGGCGCGATCCTCGAGATGCTGCGCGACGAGGACTGGGTTCCTCGCTCGATCCGCGAGAAGATGAAGGCCGTGGACCGCGCCCAGGTCAAGTTGGAGCCGCGCCTCGGTCGGCCTGCGACCCCGCAGGAGATCGCCGAGGAGACCGGCATGGCAGAGCAGGACGTCAACGACATGCTCTTCCGCATGGGCCGGACCAACGTGTTTAGCCTTGACGACATCGTCGGCGGAGGCGGTGGCGAGGGCGACGACAGCATCCACTTCGTCGACATGATCGTCGACCGCGACGCGAACACCGAGGGCGAGATGGAAGGGCGCGAGTTGCGCCGTCTGCTCGCTGCCGGCGTCGACCGCCTGCCCGAGCGCGAAAGGCTCGTGGTCGGGCTCTACTATTTCGAAGGTCTGACCTTCAAGGAGATCGGCAAAGTGCTGGGCGTGAGCGAGAGCCGCGTGTACCAGCTTCATACACAAGCGATGGGCCGCCTGAGGACGTTCATGATTGAACAAGGACAGGCGCAGATCGCATGAGGAAGAACCGTGTCAGGTTCCGACGGCATCGGAAGGGTCTATCGAGTCGAGTTCAACCCACCCGTTGAGCGACACATCGCCGTCGAAAAGTCCGACAAGGACAAGCGTGGCAAGGATCACGACGAGACCAAGGACGACCAGCCCCACGACACCGTCGAACTCCACGACGAAGGCCAGGCCCCAGGCCAGGAGCCAGCAAAACTACCTAAGCCCAAGGCTCGTGGCCTTGACATTTCAGCCTAAGCGTCTGGCATGATTCTTGAACCTGGGGAACCCAGAAGGAACGCTTGATCGCGTTCAGGGTGTTCAAACCGATATGACTAGCCGCCTCTTCGCCTGCTCGTTCGCCGCCTTAGCCTTGATTGCCACGTTCGGCTGCAAGGGCGAGACGGACGTCGTCACCGTAAACGGCGAGCCCGTCACGATGGACGAGTTCAACCAGTACATCTCGACCAAGCGCACCGTGCGCGTCGTGGTCCAAGGCCAGGTCGTCGAGGTTCCGGTCGCGGAGACGCTCGGTTTCCAGGCGTTGCAGGAGCTGGCGACCCAGCGGATCGTCATGCACATGGCCGCGGACGAGGGCCTGCTCCCGACAGACGCGGAGGTCGAAGAAGAGATGAAGTTCCGGACGGCTCTAAACCAGTCGTACATCAAGGAACTCACGGCGGCCGGCTATACGCTCGGGCAGATTCGGCAAGAAGTCAAGTACTCGCTCAGCGAGGAGAGGCTGCTCACTCGAGGAATCTCGGTCGAGATGGCAGAGGTCGAGGAACTGATCAAGAACAACCCGGACCAATTCATGGAGCAGGCGATGATCGACGTGTATCAGATCTTCGCCCTCAGTGAAGACCGCAAAAAGCTTGTCGACACCGAACTGAGGTCTTCGCAGAGCTTCAAGGCTGTGGCCGCAAAGTACAACCAAGACCCTAGCGGCGAGCGAAGGCAGTTGCCCGTCGACGGCCTGCAAGAGCCGTTGAAGTCCCTGCTTGGCCCTGCGAAGCCCGGCACGGTCACCGACTGGGTGCAGACAGGCTCAGGTTGGCGCAGGTTCTATGTCGAGGCGCGCACGGAGAAGAAGGCCATGGACCTTTCGCCCGAGCGCAAGGAGTACATCCGGCGCCAGCTCGCGCTCTCCTATGGGCGACAGGCCAACGACCTTGCCCGCAAGGTGGCGGACCGATTGCGATCCTCGGACGTCGCGGTGTCTGAAGACGAAGCGATTCTGAAGGACATGTGGAAGCGCTTCGAAGACAGGCTCGAAAAGACGGCCGACGACGAGAAGAAGGCAAACGTCCAGGTCAGCCCGGACAACTAGGCTGGCACGGAGAACGAGCGCAGTTTGGCGACGAGGTCCTCGACCTCGGTCGAACTGAACTCCTGCGTCTTGACGTATTCGGCGAGCGAATCCTCGATGCCAGGAAACTCAGGCGAAACCCACGTGCCGAGCGGCTTGTGGCGCGAGTCGAGTTTGACGAGGGTCAATCGAAACCCCGCCTTCTTCTCGATATCGTCGACCCAATGGATGCCCCTGTCGGTTAGGTCTTGGATGGATGTGAAAACGCCAGCGACCTCGGACCTTCCGTCTCCATCGACTTGCTCGGTCACCCAGTAGAGCCTACGAAACTTCATTGTTCCACTCAGCCTCCGAACGGCCGGAGGCAACAGTTAGGGTACCACGCCCCAGGCCCGTTTTGAACCTGTTAGGCCTCCCAAACGAAGGGCTCTTCGTCCGTGAGGACCCGTCCGAAATTCTTGATGTCCCGGAGCATGTGCTCGGGCAGGGTGAACATAGCCTGGTGGAACCTGGGGGTGTAGTAGCGGTTGGTCACGCCCCTGGCGGCAAGGCGCCTGGCGATCTCGTCTGGCGTGAGGTCGAGCGGGTCGTGCTTCTTGCTGGCGATGATGAATCCCCAGTTGGTCATGAAGGTGGTGACCCCGGCCCAGAAGCCGCGAACGACCGGGAACTTGTCCTTGAGGCTCTCCAGCGTGGTGTGGACGCATGCGAAGCACTGCGGATAGGTCTCGCTGACCGCGCCTGATTGGAGCACGAACACCCCGTCGTCGCTGAGCGCGTTGAACACGTGCTCGAAGTACTCCTTGGTGTAGAGGTAGAGCGCAGGGCCGCCCTCGACCGGGCCGGGCAGGTCGCTGAGGATCACGTCGTAGCCATGGCCCTTGTGATCCTCGACCCACTTGCGAGCGTCTTGGTGGACTAGCGTCGTACGCGAATCCTCAAAGGCGCCTTGGTGCCACTCGGGCATGTGCTCTTTCACAAAGCCGATCAGCTCCTCGTCGAGGTCCACCATGTCGCAGTGCTTAACGGTGTTGTGCTGCAGCGCCTGCCAGAGCGTCGCGCCCTCGCCGCCGCCGCACACGAGCACCTTCTGCGGATTGGGGTGGACGGTCATGGCGGGCTGTACCATGCCCTCGTGGTACACGTACTCGTCAAGCAGACTGCTCTGGATTCGGTAGTCGAGGAACAGCGTCTTGCCGAACACCGGCAGGTCGACGATCTGGTAGTCCTGGAACTGCGACCTCCCGGCGGCGAGGATGCGCTCGACCGAGAAGTGCCAGGTGACGGCCTCGGTAAAGGTCTCGACGATCTGCACGCCCTCGGCCTGCGACGATTTGAGTTTGCCACCCATGTTGACGGGGGTGATGATACCGGTGCCGTGCATTGGCCGCCGGGTCACTCGAGCAAAACCGAGGTCACTCGACCTTCGTTGCGTCGACCGCGTCCAAGATCTTTCTCAGCGAGGCATAGACCTTCGCACCCGTGTCTTGCATTGCCGTGCCTCCCTCGTACATCGCGGCCATAGTCCTGGTGTCGAAGGTCATGACCATGACCTTGCCGCCCTTCTCGTAGACCATGACAGGGCAGGGCATGTGCAGGCCTGTGCGAATGTCCGCGTTGAGTGACGCCGAGGCCGACGCAGGATTGCAGACTTCGACAATCGTGAGTCGGTCGCGGGGAAAGCCCTTCTCCGTCAGGATGTCGGAGATCGGGTGCACGCCCTGCACGCCGTACTTCTCGGCGATCGCCGCTTCCTTGACCTTCTCGATGGTTGTGTCAAAGGCGAACTTCGACACGACTTCAAACTCGAGCGGCGGCCTCGTGGGCTTCGGCGGTACCTGGGGCTCGTCCTCCGCCGCAACGACCTGTGGTCCACACCCTATCGTGGTCAGAGCAAGCAAGGAAAGGCCGACGTACCAAACTTTCATTTCTCTATTGTCCTCCATCTTGGGCGATGCCCGTTGCGCCACGTGGCGAAGCGGGCATCGCTGGTCGTCGTTCAGAACCGGCGTGACAAATACAGGTTGAGCCGCGTGTCGCGGCCCGTCGCCTGCCCGTTGAACTCCGTGTTCCAAAAGAGCACGTTCAATCCGACGTCCACGTTGTTGCCGACGAGCCACCGGTTGTGGACGAACAGCGCACTGTTCTTCGTCCTGCCATTGGCAGCAATGTCTGCGTCCCGAGGGTCGTCGAGCGTGTAGCCCAGAGCGAGCCGGTGAGTGTTAGACAGGTTGAAACCGAGCTCCACCCATCCTCCGGAACTCCTCACTTCCTCGCCGGTCGTGGTGTTCACGCCCTGTCCCACGCCTCCGCGAAAGTCGCTGAGGTTGCGCCCCGTCCAAGCCTCGCCTTTCACGTCGAACCCACCGCCAAGGTTGACTGCGAAGTCGGCGCCAATCGCGCTCGCCTGGAACTTGGTCTCACCCGCGACGGGCGTCGCCGTCTCCTCCCACGCCTGGATCGCCCAGACGCCAATGGATGAGGTCATCGTCCGCCAGCCCAGGCGCGCTTGCACGTTGGGAACGCCGCTGTCCTCGCCGTCGCGGATGCCGTCCGAATCCAGGTCCTTCGCGTCGATCGCTCCCGTGAGACCGAGCGCAACTCCGAACTCCGTCCCGCCGCTCCCGCCGGTATAGCGGATTTGCGGCCTGCGGTCACCGAGGTTGCCAGCGTTCCACATCAGAGAGTCGTCGTTCGGCGACGGGAAGAGCGGAGACGCAAGGTCCCATGTTTGGCCGACCAGCCACGTGCCGTTCGCGCTCGCGAGTTTGACGTACAGGTGCCTGGCGCGGAGGGCTTGGCGCGACTCGCTTCCCCCGTTCTGGAAGTCCACCTCGATGTTGCCAGTGACGGTCCAGCCTTTCATCGTGTCCTCAGGCGCAGCAAAGTTGAACCCGACCCGCGTCAGCCGCGGGTGGAGTCCAAACCTTGCGGACTCGCCGCCCGTCGTGTCCGGCGAGTTGATCCACGCAGGGAACTGGTTGTTCGGGTTCGGCTGTTGCGTGTCGTACAGTAGGTCTGTCCGGATCTGGCCGTAGATCGTGACTGCGTCTCGGCCGGAGCGCACGCCTCCCTGCACTACAGGCGCTGGCAACGGAGCAGCGGGCTTGAGAATCTCGTACGCCACCTCCCACTTCGCCTCGACCGACTTTCCGTCGGCCTCGGCATAGGGGTAGATGAAGTAGTTGAGCGGCCCGCCTTTTTGAGGCGGACTGAGCACAATGTCTCGCCCCAGGGAGAAAGCGGCCGCCGAGCGAGGCAAGATGAGGTTGCCGAAAACCGCGCCTGCCTCTGTCGTGTGGTCACGATCGAGCCATCGTCGCGAGTCCGACGCGTCGAGCGGGATCCACTGGCCGCCGATCTTTGCCCACATCCAGCAGTGGTATCCGCCGATCACTCCCTTTTCGGGAATCGGTTGCGGGAGCGGGATGCCGGTCACAGGAAACCCGTACTCGAGGTATGCGGGAATCCCCATCGCCCGCGCGAGCGAGATCACGTAACTGTGCAGGTCGGAGCAATTTCCCTTCTTATAGTCACAAACGAAAGCCACGTCTCCCATGCCGAGTTGGGGCGACTCCTTGTTGTAGTCGTACTGCATGTTCGCCACGGTGTGGTCGAACATGGCTTTGAGCTTGGCAAGGTCTGTGGGCTTGTCGCCTGCGACCTCCTTGGCGATCTCAGCCATTCGGCCGTCGATAGGCACGAGCCTGTCGGCCTTCAGATACTGCGCCGACTCGACGTTCGTGCCAAACGGGTTGGAAGTCGCAGTCGCGGCGGTCCGTTCCACGTCCACCACGACCGTCACCTGTAAAGGCACGATAATGTTTGTGAAGCGCACGTAGACCATCCTGTTGCCGTTCTTGGTCTCGCGGGTGACGCGGTGCTCGACCGGTGTCATGACCTTGAGGTTGGTGACCCTTTGGAACGCGTTGTCCGAAGGGACGGGGATCCAAAGGTCGACGGTCTGGGTCCCGTTGGGGACGACGGGCACGGTGGCCGTGTAGGTGAATCGGGTGTTCAGCGCCTCCTTGGTCGGCGGGGTCGCTGAGTTTGGTGAGGCTAGCGCAAACTGCGCCAGCAATGCGGCGAGAGTCAGGTTCCGGAGGAGCACAGGCGCCACCTCCGCTGTGATGTTGTCGTCATTGACTTACCTCCCTAGGGGGGATACATCTAGACTTTACGCGATCACAGTCGTGAAGTGCACCATTTTAGAAGGATTGTGCCGGCATGGATCGACGATTTGACCGGCTGGTCTCCCCCTCCCTCGTACCGAAGGAGGGGGAGCAAGGGCTTAGTCGCTCTCGACTTCGCTCTGGATGCCTCGGCGGACGACGAGGAATTTGATGCGACCGGGCTTGAACCGTTCGCGCAGGACGTCGAGCGCCTTGTCGACGTGCACTGTGCCGCCGCAGTAGAACAGGTCCACGGCCGCGTAGCGGTGCTCCGGCCAGGTGTGGATCGTGTAGTGCGACTCCTGGATGATCACCGCCCCCGAGACGCCATACGGCTTGAACTCATGGAAGGAGGAGCCGACGATGGTCGCCTCGCTCTCGTCCGCGGCCTTGATCATGGCGTCACCGACGGTGACCTCGGCGCGCAAGGAGGCCTCTTCGCAATCGAACAGTTCGATGAGGAGGTGTGAGCCGAGCGACGGCTCTTCGTCCGGCCCGAGCGGCAGGCCGCTCGAGTCCTTGCCAAGCCATTCGCGAAACGATTCGACGTTCTCCGAGTGGATCAGGTTCCAACCGGCGTCGTTCTCGATTTGTGGTGGGGCGACGGCTTTGAGGGCCGTGTTTGGGGTCTTGCGCCCGAAAAGGCGCTTAACCCATGCCAGAAAACGCCCTTCGGAGAGCGGCACAACGGCCGCCCCGAATAGCGAGACGATTAAAGCTAGGTAGATCGACAATCAAGTTTCCCTCGCGGTTATTGTTTTTTCCTCCGGCGGTCCGGAGTGAGAAACCCGACCGATCGACAGTCCTGCCCCGAAGGGTCCCGCTGTCAGGTCGCACCCATATTATGCAGGTTTTGGGCCGAAACCGTAAGGTTTGAGCCCAATCGACCCCTCAGTTGGGACCCAGAAGGGCGCATGGACTTAACAATCCTCGGAATCGCGGAGGGCGGCGTCGCGTATTATCGGCGGCATGGATTTGAGTCGTGGATTTCGGGGAGGAGCCGCTGTGGCTTCTCTTGCTCTCGCTTTTGTCTCCTTTGGCCAGTTGCCTGACCCGACGGTACAGCCGATCGTCGGGGCGCGCTCTCTGGCCTTGAGCGCCGACGGCACGAGGCTGGCGTTCGTCTATCGCGGCGACGTTTGGGTCGTGGACGCCCGCGGCGGAAAGGCCGTGGCGCTGACGACCCACGTCGCGATGGACGACAACCCCGTGTGGTCGCCGGACGGAAAGTGGATCGCCTTCTCTAGCGACCGCAACGGCGGCAACGAGATCTTCCTGGTGGCCACGGAGGGCGGGCGGCCCCAGCAACTGACGACGCTCGGCGGCGTGGTCCCAGGCGACTGGTCGCCGGACGGCAGCCGCATCGTCGTCGACACGAACATGGACAAGAGGTGGGGCGGCATCTATGAGATCGAGGTGGCCAGCGGAAGGATCCACGAGGTCATCGTGGACAACCGCGCTGTGAACCGACCGAAGTATTCAGCCGACGGACGATCGATCGTTTACGAGCGCATGGGGTTTCCGTGGTTCCGGCCACGCTACGCCGGCTCGGCGGCGGCCGAGATGTGGAGCGTGGACCGCGCTAGCAAGGCGACGAAGAAGTGGAAGGACACCGAGTTCCAGCAACTGTGGCCTTCGCTGCCAGGTGCGGCGGGTTATTGCGTCACGGTTAGCGAACTCACGCCGAGCAGCAGCCCGATGGGCAAAACGATCGGCAAGTTCACGGACAATGCGAAGCGCACGCCTAACGTGTATGAAATCGCGTCCAACGGCACCATGCGGCAACTCACGTCGTTCACTGGCGGTGCGGTGCGCGACTTGACGATGGCTCGTCGGGGAGGCGGCGCGGCGTTCACGTACGAAGGTGGCGTCTACACGATGCAGAACGGTCGCGACGCGCGAAAGATCGACATTACGGCGAGCGGCGACGACAAGACCGGGTTTATGGAGCGGCTCGTCCTCACGGACAGCGCGACGGACGGCTCGTTGAGCCCGGACGGGACGCAGGTCGTCTTCGCGGTGCGCGACGAACTCTGGCTGGTGCCTGTGAAGAAGGGCGAAGGCCCGAACAAGGACGACGCGACCCAATTGAGCAATTGGCCGGGGCTGGACCGTTCGCCTGTTTGGGCGCCAGACGGCAAGAGCGTGTTCTTTACGAGCGACCGTGACGGCGCCGAGCGCGTCTACCGCCTCGACGTGTCGACGAAGCAGGCGACCGCGATCAGCATGCCAGACAACGACGCGAGCGGGCTTCGTCTCTCGCCAGACCGGGCCCACCTCTATTTCTGGATTCGTGACGACAAGGTCGGCGGTCTATACCGCGTCGCGGTGGGTTCGAACTCACCGGAGATGGTGCTCAACCTGCCCGCGCACTATGCACAAAGGTACGACATCTCGCCGGATGGCCGATACGTCGCCTATGCGTACGGCAACGCTGGGACGTTGATCAATCAGGCGGGCAACATCAACATCTTCGTTTACGACACTTCGGCGAGACGGACGCACCAGGTCACGAGGATGAACGCCTCGCACTTCGACCCGGCATGGTCCGCCGACGGCAAGTACCTCTACTTCAATTCGACCCGCGGCGGAGGCGGAGGAGGTTTCGGGGGCTTTGGTGGCGGCGGCGGCGGTGCCGCCAGCGCGATCTATGTGCTTCCGCTGAAGCGAGAGGTTGCGCGCACGACCGAGCTTGGACTGAAGTACACCAAGCCCGACGGGCCTGTGACCGTGGACATCGACTTCACGGACACTGAGACGCGCATCCGCCAGTTCGTTGGTCAAGCGGCTAGCGGAGCGCTCGCCATGAATCCAAGCGACGGCGTCGTCTACTTCCTCGTTGGAGGAAACGTGTGGCGTGCGAACTACGACGGTGAGGGCGCAAGGGCGCTGACTTCGACCGGCGGTGTGACCTCGTTCGAGCCGAACAAGGAGTTCGACACCCTCTTCTTGATGGTCAACGGCAAACCAGCGACCATGAACCTGAAGCAAAACAACGCGCCAGTGACTGTGATCGACTTCCGCGCCGAGTGGGTGCGCGACGTCGACGGAGAGCGCAAGGCGGCGTTCGCGCAGTTCTGGCGCGGGTTCAACGCTGGGTTCTATGACCCGAACATGCACGGCCGCGACTGGGGCGCGATCCGCAGGCGGTACGAGCCCCTGCTCTCTTCGGTCGGACACCCGGGCGAGTTCTCCGTCGTGCTCAACATGATGACCGGAGAACTGGAGTCGTCGCACTCTGAGGTGAGCGGCCAAGGCACTCCTGGAGCACCTGGCGGCGCTTCCCTCTCGCACCCTGGCTTCACGATCGATTGGTCGTACTCGGGGCCTGGGCTCAAAGTGGTCGACGTCCCGAACGGTGCGCCGGGCAGTTACGAAAAGACGAAGATCGCCGCTGGCGAAATCGTGCTGCAGATCAACGGCGTGGACGTGAGCGGAAACCTCGCGCTTTTCAAGGACGTGCTGAACGGGCAGGGCGGTCGCGACATGACCTTCCTCGTCAGCACGGACGGCACGAAGACGAACGCCCGCGAAGTCAAGTATCGGTCGATGAGCGCAGGCGCGTTCCGCAACCTCTACTATGACAATATGATCCTTGAGCGACGGAAGTACGTCGAGGAGAAGTCAGGCGGGCGGCTGACCTACGTCCACATCGCTGGCATGGGCGGCGGCAACCTTTCGACGTTCAACCGCGAGTTCTGGGAGTACGCGATCGGCAAGGAGGGAGTGATCATCGACGTACGCGACAACGGTGGTGGCAACATCGCCGATTCGCTCGTAGACATGATCGAAAGGCGTCCGCACGCGTACTATCAGGCGCGGGACGGCGTGGCGACGACGGCCCCTGGCCGCGACCTCACGATGGAGATCGTGGTGATGCATAACGAGACCAGTTACTCTAACGCCGAGATGTTCCCTTCGGCGATGAAGTCCCGTGGGCTCGCGACGCTCGTGGGCGTGCAGACGCCGGGGTACGTGATCTGGACGTCTGGGTTCCGGCTAGTGGACGGCACGAACGCGCGGATGCCGAACTCGGCGTCGTTCCGGCTGGACGGAACTCCGATGGAGAACCTGGGCCAGGCTCCCGACATCGCGATCGACAACACCCGAGAGGACGTGCTCGCCGGTCGCGACCCGCAGTTGGACAAGGCGATCGAGGTGCTGTTAGGAAAACTGCGACGGTAGCGTCAACCGAATGCCCGCCCTCACTAATGATCCAGAGAGGGCGGGCCTCTTATTGGATCGACCCGTCGCGGATAGTGACGACGCGGTCGGCTTTTTCGAGCATCGAAGGGTCGTGGGTGACGACCACGAGCGCGCCGCCGCCCCGGTGCTCGGCGAGCAGGTCCATGACATGTACGCCCGTGTTGTGGTCGAGAGCGGCCGTGGGCTCGTCGGCGAAGATGACGTGACGCCCGCCAATCAGCGCCCGTGCGACGCACACGCGCTGGCGCTCGCCGCCGCTCAGTTCATGCGGGAGCCTGCCCGCCTTGTCTGCGATGTCGAGCCTCTCCAACAAGTCGAACGCTTCGTCCCGGAGCGATGGGTCGGGCTGCGCCACCATCACGTTCTCGAGCGCGTTGAGATAGCCGACGAGATAGGGGTACTGGAAAACGAACCCGAACTCGTTGAGGCGCAGTTGGTCCCGTTCGAACGGGGTCATTTCGCTGAGCGCGCGCTCCTTATAGTGGACCGTGCCGTGCGTGGGAATCTTGAGCCCGCACATGAGATAGAGCAGCGAGGACTTCCCTGATCCGCTCGGGCCGAGGATGCCGACAAACTCGCCTTCAGCGACCTTGAGGCCGATCTCCCGGCATGCGTACACCGTGCGTCCGTGGTCGCTGTAGACGAGCGATGTCTCGTGCAGTTCGATCACACGAGCCTCCTTTCGACCACTCCGACCGGGTCGAACCGCTTGAGCCTCAGCGTGAAGTCGAGGGCGGCCACGAAGAAGATCATTACAGGCACCGGCGTCGAGTACAGATAGGAGCGGTAGTCCATCGGGTCGATCACGTACGCTCGTGGGTCAAAGATTTGGACTTTCACGAACATGAGCAGCGCGAACGCGATGAGCACACCGAGCAGCCAACTGCCGGCAAGAACGAGCAGTATCTCGGAGAGGACTCGACCCAGGATCGTGCGCTTGCTGTAGCCGAGCGCCTGTAACAGTCCGAACTCCTGGATCCTCTGCGCCTGGTAGATGTTCATCAACATGCCCATCATCACCGTAATCACGATGACGATCGAACCAATGACGACGTTGAGGATCGTGTAGAGCGTCTTGAAGGCCGCGTCGGTCTGCTCTTCGAGGTCTTGAAACGCGTATAGCCGCGCGCGCTCGCCCTTGAAAGTGGTCAGCGCCCAAGCGTCGAGCCGTTGTTGGTCCACAAGGTTCTGAGCGAACACGAGCAAAACGTCGACCGGCGGAAAGTGGTAGAGCCGGTGGTACTCGATCGGCAGGAACATCATCCATTCTTGGCTCTCCACGATGCCGACCACACGAACGGAGAACGGCGAATAGGAGTCTTGTTGTTCGGGGCCGAGCAGTTCGCTCCCGATCTCGAGCCCGAGGTTGGTAGCGACCGGCCTGCTGACCACCGCTTCGGGAGCACCGGGTTCGGGATAACGGCCGAGCATCGCACCCCCGCCCGTCTTCTCGACGTAATAGCGCATGTCCTCCTGTTCGAACCCGAACACGACGAAAGGCCACTTGCCCACGATGCTGTCGACCATCGCTGTGTTGGCGCGGCAGACGACCGTGCGTTCGATGTCCACAGGCGTTTCGCTCTCTAACCGCGCCCTGATCTCGTCGAGTTGCTGTTGGTCTCCCCGCGGGCTGACACCGAGCGAATAGCGCGAGTAACTGTAGATCGTCGTGACGCTGAGGGGGATGGAGTTCATCAACGACACCATGCCAGCGATGAGCATGACGGCGAGAGTGATCACAAACGCCAGCGAGGACGTCTTGCCCGGGTTGCGCCACAGATAGGTGACGGGAGAAAGCGGACGCAGCGGCCTCCTAGCGATCTCGCTTGTACCTCACAAAGATCTCGCTGCCGACGGTGATGACCGAAGCGACTTTGAAGTCGAGCACCTCGTCGCGCCCCAGAGGTTCGCCTCCCGCGTACGTCGGCGTGTGACGGCCGAGTTTCACCTTTGGAGCGACCGTGAGGAAGAGTTCGTCCACCAAGTCATTGCGCAGGAGCGACGCGTTGAGTTCGCTCCCGCCCTCGACCAGAAGGCGTTGGATTCCCTTGTTCGTGCGCAGTTCTTTAAGGAGCACCGTCCAATCTAGGGACGTCTCACCGCACACAATCGCCTTGACGTCGGTCGGGAGGCGCGGCACGCCGGACTTTGTGGTCGCGACATACGCGTTGTCAGGAGACTCCGTGAAGAACCTCGCGTTCGCGTCGACCTGTCCACTCTCCGTAACGACGATCCGCACAAGTTCAGGGTGATAGTGGAGGCCCTTCGTCGCTCGCAAGGAGCCGGCACCAATGAGGACGGCGTCTGAGTGCCGCTCGATCTGCCTCATCGTCGCGTGGTCGAGTTCGGACCCAAGGTCCTGCACTGGCTCGTCGCGCTCGCCGGACACGGTCTTGCCATCGATCGTGGCGACCATGTTGATGTAGACGTACGGTCTCTCTGGTGGCGCTGGCCCAAGTTCGAGGTGTGGATACACCCCTTCCAGCCTGCTCATAGCAGGATTGTGGCGCAGTGCGGAGGCAATCGGCGGGCGGGCCTACGCGGCGTCTTCGCGGCGGAACCTAGGATCGGCGATCTTGAGCAGATCGGCGACCGAGGTCGCGTCGTCTGGCGTCACCGCGTAGCCAATGTGTACCGTCACCGGGCTGTTCGGCGCGATCCGCGTCATCAGCCAAGCGCGGCACTTGTCCTCGATGCGCGCCTTCAGGACCGTCACGTTGGGCCCGGTAGACGGTAAGACGATGCCGAAGCCTGCGGAGCCGTTGCGACACACGACGTCGAGCGAGCGGACGCAACCTTTGAGAAAGTCCGCCGCGTCGATCAAGAAGTCCGAGACGCTCGCATCTCCATAGAACCCGGCCAGCGAGCGAAGTCCGTTGAACTCGACCAGCATCACAGAGAGCACTCCGTCTGTGCCCGAGAGGCGGTGCACCTCTTCAGTGAGACGGGAGTGGAAGTACACCTCGTTGTAGATGCCTGTGACCGAGTCGATGACCTCGTTGGCGAGTTTGGGCTCGTCGCGCCGAAGGATCGCGTCCATGGCGTCTTCTTCCGTGAGGATGCGCCGCAGTTTTGCGAGAGACTGCCGAAGGATGTGCGAGACATAGTTGCACGAGATCCCTAGCCTGTGCGCGATCTCCGTCTGATTGAGCGCGTCGAAATGGAACATGACCAGCACTTCGCGCTCCAAGTCGCGCAACTGCTGCATCGCCGTCTCGAGCACGACACGGTCCTCGACCGACATCTGCCCAGGGCAGAAGTCGGCGGCGTCCAGTCGATCGACGTCCGTTTCGCTGTCCTCGTCGTCCAACGGAGCGACGTCGAGCGAAGACACGCGGAGCAGTTCCTGGGTTGCGTAGACTTCTCGCACCGTGGACTCGCTCACGCCGATGGACTCGGCGATCTCGCGCTCGGAGGGTGCGTGCCCAGTCTTGGCCTGCAGCGTCGTGGCGGCTTTCTGGACCTTGTGGCGAAGTTCCTGGAGCCATGCCGGCTGCCGGATCGTCTGCGACCGGTCGCGGAGGAAGTGCTTGATCTCCCCAGCGACTAGGTGTGTGGCGTAGGTGTTGAACCTAACTCCCGTCGTAGGGTCGAACTTGCTCAATGCGTTGAGCAGCCCGATGTATCCGACCTGAGTGAGGTCGTCCTGATGCTCAATGCCCCGGAACCTGCGCGCGATCCTCTCGACCATCGGTCCGTAGTGGACGATGATCATATCCTTGAGGTCAGGGCGGGGATCCGACAGGTATTGGGCGACGAGGGACTCGCCGTCCACCATGCTCTTTGCTAAACCTTCCGACATACTCCAATCCGTTGTTCGACCACACTGGCCTGCCCATCCTGGGCCGGCCTTTGCCCCCGCGCAGCCACCCAAAGACCGCGCGAGGGCGAGAAAGACTCCACTACTGAACGCTGTTGACCAGCTTGAAGATCGGTGTCATGACCGAGATGGCGATGAAGCCGACCACGACGCCGAGGAAGATGATGAGCATCGGCTCGATCATCGACGTCAAGCCCTTGATCGTCGTTTCGACCTCGTTGTCATAGAAGTCGCCGACTTTCACGAGCATCTCAGAGAGACGTCCCGACTCCTCACCGACGTCGATCATGTGCGTGACCATCGACGGGAAGAAGCCAGAGGCCGCGAGAGGGGCCGAGAGTTTCTGACCCTCGCGGATGCTCGCACGCGTGTCGTCGATCGCTTCGCCGAGGACCTTGTTGTTCAGGGTCTCGCCGACGATCTCGAGGCTGCGCATCATCGGCACACCACTGTTGATCAGCGTTCCGAACGTGCGGCAGAAGCGTGCGATGCTCATCTTTAGGGTGAGTTCGCCCACGACCGGGAACTTCAGTTTGAACAGGTCCGTCTGGTAGGCGCCTCGTGGCGTCTTCGCATAGAACTTGAGGCCGAAGATGGCGCCTGCGATCACGAGCAGGATCACCCACCACTTGGACTGCATGAAGTCGCCCATCGCAAACAGGAACTTGGTGACGGGCGGCATCTCGGCGTTCATGCCGTCGAAGATCTCCTTGAACTTAGGCAGAACGAACGAGAACAGCACGAACAGCATGACCTGCGAGAAAATGAGAACGAGCACGGGGTACATCATCGCGCTCTTGATCTTCGATCGGACCTCGGACTCGTACTCGAGGAAGCCCGAGAGTCGCTCCAAGATAACGTCGAGGATTCCGCCGAGTTCCGCGGCGCGGATCATGTTCACGTACAACTTGTTGAAGACGTGCGGGTGCTTGGCCATGGAGTCATGGAGCGTGAGGCCGCTCTTCACGTCCAGCGTGACCTGCTCCAAGACGGGCTTGAGGATGGGGTCCTTCGTCTGCCCGGTCAGGATCTCAAGGCACCGCAGGATGGGGATACCTGCGTCGATCATCGTCGCGAACTGTCGCGAGAAGACGACCAGGTTCTTCAGTTTCATCTTGCCCTTGCGGGCAGACGTCTTTTTCTGCTTCGATGCCTTGATCTCGACGATCTGCATCGACTGCTCGCGCAGTTTGCTCAGGACGAGCGCCTCGCTGTCGGCCTCCATGACGGACTTGACCGTTCGTCCCCCTGCGTCGATTGCTGTGTAAGCGTAAAACGGCATAGCGCTCTGCTCCACGAGGCAGATGCCACAAAGCACCCAGGGCCTCGCACAGTAGAATTGTCGGCAGGGGGCAGGGCCGTTCTATAGGTTCAGGCGCGAGGGAGCGAAATCCCCTCGAAAAGGGCCCAACCCAGGTTCAACTCTCGATCTCAGCCAGCACATGCTGGAGGTTCTCGGCGTTTCGGGTGGCCTCACGGATCTGGCGACCCACCTTCAGGGCCTCCTCCTTGTCCCCCGCCCTCTTGGCTGCCAGCGCGTAGTTAATGGCGATCAGAAGAGAGTTGGGCATGTTCATCAGCGCGACCTTCATCAGGTCGTACGCCTCGCTCTCGCGGTTCTGTCCGGCCAAGGCGGTGCAGAGTTCTCCGTAGACAGGCTCGCAGGCGGGGTACTGCTCGAGCGCTCGACGGGCAGCGTGCTCTGCCTGGGAGAACTCGTTGAGGGAGTTGTGGACCGTGGCTAGGATCGCCCAAAGTTTCCAATAGTCGGCCAGCCAGTTCTTGAGCGGCAGCAGTTCGTCAAGGGCGCCCTTGTAGTCGCCTTGCTCTGCCTTCTCTGAGGCCGACTGGACCGCCGCGACGCGCTTGGGCTGCTCAAGTTCGAGGAGCCAAGCGTTCGTCATCGCTTGCGTGTTCTGATCGGGGTTGGCGGCCAGAATGTCGCGGAGCACTTTCGGAACCTCGAACTCTCTGCCAGCGGCATTGAGTGTCTGCGCATACTCCATGAGCACGGGGACTTCGGTGGGGGCCACGTCCAGGACGTCTTCGTAGAGGTCCATCGCGCGGTCAAGCTCTTCGTTCTGGACCAAGAACGGCGCGAAGAACCGCTTGACGATGGTCGGGTCTTCGAGGTCGGTCAGAGCCTGCTCGAAGGTCTTCGTGGCCTCGTCCTTCTTGTTCAAGCCTGCATAGGTCATCGCCAGTTTCGCGCGGGCTTGGGCGTTCTGGGCGTTCTTCTCGATAATCGACTTCCAGAGTTCGGGCACCTCGTGTCCGCGTCCGGTCTGCATGAGGACGGCCGCGAGAAGGTCCATCGAGGGCTTCTCGTCGTCCTCCAGTTCGATCGCCTTGCGGAGGTTGCGCTCGGCGTTGACCGGCATTTTCAAGGCCAGTTGCTCTTGGGCGAGTCGCGTCAGGATCGCGGGCTCGTCAGGCTCGTTTTGGTGCGCCTTCTCAAACGCCTCTGTCGCCTTGTCGTGCGCACCGGCCGTCGCATAGAGGTTCCCTGCCGCGAAGTAAGCGCGAGCGTCCTTGGGCTGGACCTCGATGAGCCGCTTGAGACCTTTCTCCAAGACTTGCACATTGCCCAGTCGGTACATGGTGCAAAGGCGGACCAGTTCGATCATGGCCATGTATGGGCCCTCCCAGTCGTTGTCCGCCTCCACGGCCTGGGCCAATGCGTCGAGCGCGTGCTGCGGGTCGAACGACTCAAGCACCATGCCCTGCGCCCGCTCGACGTACTGCGTCGCGTCGTACCCCTTGAGGAAGTTGCGAAAGCCCGACTCGCTGTCGGTTCCGAACAGGCCCTCGTCGGTCTTCAGTTCCTCCGGCAACTCCTTGCCAAGGTCGGACGTGAAATCTTCGACAAGGCTGCGTAGAGCCTTGAGCATGCCGCCCGGCAAGTACGTGTACTCGCGCTTGACCGGGGCGTCCTCGCCCCTCGTCCACCATCGGACGGTGAGGTTGCCGCTCCCGCCTTCGTTCTCGGTAAGCAGTCCGTCGACGACGCGGTCGGTGTCCGACTGCGCGAAGAAGTCGAGGATCATCTGATCGTCGTTGAGCGACTCGGACGGATTGATGTGGGCGAAACGTGGAATGCCGCCGTCGTCCGCGCGGCCCATATAACTGACCGGATTGACCTCTTCTCCAGTGGCCTGGCGCACGACCTCTCCCACAAACCCGCTAGCCTGCCTCGCATAGGCCGGCTCCGTGTTCGGGCCAGCGTTGAACGGCAAGACGGCGATCTTCATGGGAGCGGGCAGTGTACCGGGCAGGCCCTCGAGTCCCGAGTCACTCGAACGACAGCACGATCTTGCCAGCCTCGCCCTTCTTGAGAATCTGCATGGCCTGCTCGACCTCGGTGAACGGCATTTCGTGGGTCACGACGGCGGTCAGGTCGAGTCCACGCTTGGTGAAGAGTTCGTCCATCTGGTCCCACGTCTGCCAGATCTTTCGCCCGACTATCCCTTGAAGTTCCAGCCCCTTGAAAATGACCTTGTTCATGTCCATGAACCGCAGCCGGTCAGAGTAGAGCCCAAGAAGGGAGACTCTTCCGCCAGGGCGCGTGTGCTCGATACCAAGTTCGAGCGAGCCAGGGTGGCCGCTCATCTCTAGGTTGGCATCGACCCCTCCGGGCTCGCAGTCGCTGAGCATCTTGTGCGCGTCCTCTTGGAGCGGGTTGATGACCGTGTCCACACCAAGCCTCTTGGCGAGTTCGATGCGGTACTCGCTCACTTCCGTGGCATACACCTTGCGCGCGCCGAGCGTCTTGCAGATCGCCACGGCGAACAGTCCGATCGGCCCGAGCCCAGTGATGAGGAACGTTTGCCCTTCGACCGGACCCGCCAGTACAGTGTGGACCGCGTTGCCGATAGCGTCTTGCATGCTGGCGACCGTTCGTGGCACCACGGAGGATGTCGGTCGCGCGTTCATTGCAGGGATCACGGCATAGGGTGCGAACCCACCGTCCACATCGACGCCCAAGATCTGCGTGTTCTCACAAAGGTGGCCAAGGCCCAACCGGCACAGGCGGCATGTCCCGCACACGATGTGGGACTCGCTGGCGACAAAGTCGCCGACTCTGCGGTCCGTGACGCCATCGCCGATCTCAGTGATCGTGCCGCAAAACTCGTGTCCGATGACACGGGGAGGCTTGATGCGACCGCTGCTCCAGGCGTCCCAGTTGTAAATGTGCAGGTCGGTCCCGCAGACCGAAGCCCGCTCCACCCGCAGTTTCACCGTGCCCGGCCTGACCTGAGGCTCCTCGACGTCGATGATATCGACACCGGGGGCGGGTCGGACCTTGGCGATGGCTTTCACGCGGGGCATGGTACCTGCGGACCTTTTGACCCTCGGGACGCACGGTTTTACCGTCCGTTAATGCCCTTAACGTAGTCTCGGGAGCGACTCTGATCGTCAAGGGACGGGGCCGGGCGATGGCCTTAACATCATGCTAAACTCCCTCCTTGGCGGAGGAATCTTAGGTCATTGGGCAGCGCATACACCCCAGGTCTCACAGTCAGCGGCGACACGGTCGTCCGGCGAACTCGGCGTCTTCCTATCAAGGGCGACGTGCTCGTCAAGGTCAGCGACATCGTCAAGCCTGACGACGTCGTGGCCAGGGCGATGCTCCCGGGCCCCCAGCAGGCGATCAAACTCGCCGAGAAACTGGGCGTCGAGGCGGGCGAGGTGTCCGGCTTCTTTAAACTTGGCATCGGCGACTCCGTCGAGAAGGGACAACTGATCGCAGAGACCAAGGGGCTCTGGGGCATGTTCAAGCAAGAGGTCCATAGCGAGGTCGCGGGCACAGTCGAGTCGATCTCGACCGTCACGGGCCACGTCCTGGTCCGAGAGCCATCGGTCCCCGTCGACATCCCGGCCTACATCAGCGGGTCGGTCGTCGAAGTCTTGCCAGGCGACGGAGCGGTCATCGAGACGCGCTGCGCGATGGTCCAAGGCATCTTCGGCGTCGGCGGCGAGAGACACGGCATCGTGCGCGTCGCAGTTGGCTCGCCGGACGATCTCCTCGAGCCCTCGCACATCAACGAAGACGACAAGGGCAAGATCCTGGTCGGCGGCTCGGGCATCACGTACGAGGCGATCGTTCGCGCGACCGAAGTCGGCGCCGTCGGGCTTGTCGTTGGGGCCGTGCGGGACGTCGATTTGACCAAATTCCTCGGCTACGACATTGGAGTCGCGATCACTGGACAGGAGGACATCTCACTGACCCTGGTGGCGACGGAAGGCTTCGGAAAGCTTCGCATGGCACAGCGCACGTTCGACCTCTTCAAGTCGTTGGACGGCAAACTGGCCAGCATGAACGGTGCGACCCAGATCAGGGCCGGTGTCATCCGGCCGGAGGTCATCGTGCCGCAGGCGCAGGCCGCGAGCGCGGCCGCTGCAGAGCCCAAGGCGCACGCACTGAAGGAAGGAACGCCGATCCGTGTGATCCGCGAGCCGTACTTCGGGCGCCTCGGGACGGTCACGGGGCTGCCCTCGCAGCCGCAGACCGTGGACAGCGGCGCTCGAGTGCGCGTCCTGCAGGCGAAGCTTGACGACGGCCAAGAGGTCACCGTGCCCAGGGCCAACGTCGAGATCATCGCCGGATAATGAAGATCCTAGTCGTCGACGACGAAAGCACGATTCTTGAAACGGTGGAGCACAAGCTCCGCAAGGAAGGGCACACGGTCTTCACCGCGCCGAGCGCGGAAGAGGCCATGAGGGTGTACCGCCTGGTCAAACCCGACCTCCTTCTCTTGGACGTCATGCTGCCTGGCAGGTCGGGCTTCGACTTCGCACAGGTCGTACGCAGAGACAGCCAGGTCCCGATCATCTTTCTCACCGCCCGCTCTGCGGAGAAGGACAGGGTGGAAGGGCTCGAACTCGGCGGCGACGACTACGTCGTCAAGCCGTTCTCCCTCGCAGAACTTGCGGCCCGGGTGAAGAGTGTTCTCCGACGGTCGAAGAACGGCGAGATGCCTGCCGAACTAGTCGAGTCCGGGAACCTGCGCATCGACCCGCGCACTCACGTCGCGACGGTCGATGCGAAGGAAGTCGCGCTTTCGCCCAAGGAGTTCGCGCTCCTTCTCTTCTTGGCGTCGCACCCGGGACAAGTGTTCACTCGCGACACGCTGCTCGACCGCGTTTGGGGCCAGGACGCATACGTTACGTCTCGGACGGTCGACGTGCACGTGCGCTGGCTTAGGGAGCACATCGAGTCCGAACCGTCGCAGCCCGTGCGCCTTGTGACGGTGCGTGGCGTCGGCTACAAGTTCGTGGCGTAGCGATTACTCGCTCTTGTGGCCTTCCGGACCGCCGAGAACGCCCTGCTGTTCGCGGCGGCGGCGGCGCAGGAGCAGGGCCTCGCGCGCCAGATCCAGATGGTAGAGCGCCGTCGCGTTCTCTTCGCAAGCGAGTTCGCGCCCTTGGAAGTTGAGCAGTTTGTCGACGAGAACGTCGATCACGTCTTCGACGCGGCACCCGTTGATCCCAACGTCGCTCGGATGGCCGTGCTGGAACGTGATCTGGATGTGCTTGGTGTCGATCTTCGCTTCGCTCCCGTCGATGTGACGGAACTTCTCCATGTTTTCGCCCATAGTTGGTCCTCACAGCGCCGGGGGCGCTTTTCGACTAGCATACCGATTCATACGCCCGCAAGCCGGGAATCACACCTCGAGCGCAAGGGTCACGATCTCGAAAGGCTTGTAGTCGAACTTGACCCCACCGTTCACTTCGAGTTCTGCGATCGGGTTCTCTTCAAGGTCGGTGAGCCAGGCGCGCTTGACCTTCTTGGTACAGAGCAGTTCGGCGCGTCCGCGCGAGTTGTGGCACTCGTACATCCGAACGATCACGCGGTCGGAGTCCTCGGCCCTCTTGACCGCCTCGACGACCACGTTGCGCGAGTCCGTGCTCACGAACGGCCTTGTCGCCACGTCCTTTCCGCCCGATTTGGCGACTCCCACCACGCGGGGCTCGGCGTTGACGGCGTACGACGCCGCGACGACGTCGCTGTGCTGGATCTGGTCATAGTGCGGAAGCAGGACGTAGGTGAAGCGGTGCACGCCGATGTCGCACGTCGGGTCGGGCGACTTGGGAGCGCGCAACAGCGATAGCCTCATCACATTGCCCTTGATGTCGTAGCCGTACTTTCCTGCGTTGATGAGCGCGACGCCGTGGCCGCCTTCGCTCAGGTCCGCCCACTTTTGGGCGCACACCTCGAACTGCGCCGCGTCCCAGCTCGTGTTGCTGTGCGTCGGTCGCTCCACGTGCCCGAACTGGATCTCGTAGGTCGCCCGGCTCGCGTTGACGTTCACAGGGAACGCCACTTTGAGCATCTTGTTCTCCTCGCGCCAGTCCACTTCGGTGTCGAAGCGGATGCCAGGCGTCGGGCCGAGGCTCACCCGCTGTCTGATCGTCGACTTTCCGATCCTTCGCACGCTCTCGACGGCGGCGCGCACCGGCCCTTGCTCGACGAGCTCGAACGAGTCGCACCTCACCGCCTCTTCGAACGACTCGAGGTTGTACGCCTCGACGTCCCAGGCGTCCCAGAAGAGCGGATGGTCGTCGAAGAGTTGGAAGACGTTGGCGAGAGCGCCCTTGGCGATGAACTCGACGGGCTCGTCGTCGAGAGTGCGCACACTGGTGACGTTTCCGTTCGCGTCGAACCGTACGCTGAACTCTCCGCTCTCCAGCCTTCTCGCTGCCGCCTTGATGCGGGGCTCGTTCGTCGGGCGTTGGTCGCTCAGGTCTGCGACGCACACGGCGCCGAGCGCGGCCTCCGGCGACTTGAACACGACCTTGCGCTCCCCGAACTCTTCGACGAGTTGCACCGGATGGCGCTCGCCTTTGACGTCGAGGCTTTTGGGTGCCTTCCCTTGTGGCCACGCTATCTCGGCCTGCGAGGGCACGCTGCTGTTGTGGAAGACGGCGACGGGCCTTAGCATCGCGCTGGTGTCGAGTTTCGTGGCGATGCGCTTCATTGCGGACTCGATGAGCGCGGTCCCGGACTTGCGGACTTCGGCATAGTCCTTCGCGCTGTCCTCGTAGACCTCCTTGACCGACGATCCCGGAATGATGTCGTGGAACTGGTTGAGCAAAACGACCTTCCACAGCCGCTCGATCTCCGCAGCCGGGTACTTCTCGTCTGCGAACGACGCAAGCCACTCCGCGTCGCGCAACAGGAACTCGCACTCGCGATTGCCGCGCTTGTTGGCAGCCTGGCTTGTGTAGGTGCCGCGGTGCAGTTCGAAGTACAGTTCTCCCGACCATGTCATGAGATCCTGGCTCTCATCGTAGGCCGCCCGGAAGAAGTCGATCGATTGTTTCTTGCGCTCGACCTTAGGCAGACACGGCGACGTGCGGGCCCTACGCACCCGCTCTATGTGGAACTCCGTCGGGCCCGCGCCGCCGTCGCCAAACCCGAACAAGTAGAGCGATCGGTCGCTCCTTGCGTGGTCCTTGTAGTTCTTGAGGCTCTCCAGGATCTCCTTCGGCGTGCCGTTCGCACAATACGTGTGCGCCGGGGGAAAGTGCGACCAGACCTTTGTCCCGTCGATCCCTTGCCACCAAAACGTGTCGTGCGGGATCTTGTTCCATTGGTTCCAACTCAGCTTCTGGGTCATGAAGTACTTGATCCCGAACTTGTCGAGGATCTGGGGGATCGCGGCGGAGTATCCGAACACGTCGGGCAGCCACATGTCCTCCGTCTCCACGCCCAACTTCTCGCGGAAGTATCGCCGGCCGTACAGGAACTGGCGCACGAGCGACTCGGCGCCCGTGAGGTTGCAGTCGGCCTCGACCCACATCGACCCGACGACCTCCCACTGTCCCGCCTTGATGGCTTTCTTCACGCGTTCAAAGAGGCCAGGCTGGCGCAGCTCGAGCCACTCGTATTGGGACGCCTGCGAGTGCGCGAACACGTGCTCCGGATAGCGGTCCATCAGGTCGAGTTGCACGGCCGCCGTGTGCGTCATCTTCAGTTCGGTGACGCTGAGGGGCCAGAGCCAAGCCGTGTCGAGGTGCGCGTGGCCGACCGGGGTGATGGTGTGGCCCTTGGCGTCCGGTATCTGGGCGAGCGCGTCCCGCAGAAGTTTGCGGCAGGCAGCGACCGATTGCGGCTTGTCTCGGTCGTAGGTGTTGCAGACCTCGTTGAGCGCGCGCAGCAGCGCGTGGTACGCCGGGCCGTCCTCCGGCTGCGACTCGCAAAGGCTGAGCGCGAACTCGCAGTCGAAAAAGAGCGGCCAAAGTTCGTCGTCGACGAGGGCCAGCAAAAAGCCCTTGAACACCTCGGGCTTCTTCGATCGCGGCGGCTCGGTGCCGTGCACGCGCGTTTCGGCGTTGTGCGCATAGGTCTGGAGCGCGAGGTCGATGCGCTCGCCGCCGTTCGCAAGCGGCAAGCGGAACAGGTGGTGCCCATAGTCCAGGCCGCCAATCGGGGCGTTGTCACACCAGACCGTGGCCTCGACCATGCCGTCTCGCTCGAACTTGACGCTCGGCTCCGCGTACATGAGCCCGATCTCGCAACCTTTCCAGGCCGACGGCACTTTGCCCGTCACTTTGTACCAGCCCTCTTTGTAGGCGGGCCCCCACTTGAAGCCGGTCTGGATGCTCTGCCAGACGCCGTCCTTGCGCGCGGACCTCTCGTCGGCGAACGCGCCCGGGGCGAACTGGGTCTCTAAACCAATGTGGTCGGCGATCAGACGCTCTCTCAACTCCCTTTCGATGAACTGGCGGACGCGGTCGAACGTGGTTTTGGTGTGCTTGAGCATGGGAGCGACGGGCCGGGAGTTTACTCAGCGGTTATAATGGACCTGTGACGAAGGGAGAACGTCTCGTTGGGGAGGTCGCACTCGTCGCGCTCTATCTGCGCGGGGCTCCCTTTGTGCGCGGCGTGCAGCGGAGGCGATGGCCCCTTGTCGTCGACGCCGTGCGCGGTTCCTGCGCTGACCTCTGCACTCTGCCGGACGCTCTTCGTTCTCTCGGCTTGTGGGACGAAGCCGCGCTGTTGAGCGACTCCGCCGTCATGGACTGGGCGCTCTCTCAGTGCTCCTCGGGCTCGGTATTGACGTTCTTCGACCCAGCGTATCCCCTTGGCTGGACGTCGTCGCTCGGTGCGGGCGCGCCACCCTGCTTGTGGCGGCGCGGGGCGCTGCCCCACGCGCCTCCCGTGGCGGTCGTCGGCTCGCGCGTGCTGGACGCCGTTGACCGCTCATTGGCCGCAGGGCTGGGCCGCCTCCTGATGCGTAGAGGTCGCACGCTTGTTAGCGGCGGCGCCGTTGGCGCGGACTCCGTCGCCATGGACGCGGCCCTTTCGTGCGGCGACCAGCCGCGTTGCGTCGAGGTCCTTCCCTGCGGTCTCGATTCGGTGGTCGCACGGGAAGGCGTGTGCCAACTCAGCGCCTGTGAGCCCTGGGCCACGTTCACCCCGGGCCAGGCGATGGAGCGCAACGCCCTGTTGTACGCGTTCGGTCGTCGCACGTTCGTCGTGCGGGCACGTCTGCGCACCGGTGGCACGTGGCACGGGGCCGTGGACGCGCTGCGCCGCCGCCTTGGCGCTGTCCATGTCTGCGAACGGGACGAGGCATCCTCCGCGCTCGTGCGGCTGGGCGCTCGCGGTTTTGGGCGGCTCACCGAAGTTCCGGCGCTCCTTGAGTCTCCCGTCCCCGAGCCCCAGCCCACGCTCTTTGGCGCGAACGTCGTCCGTGCTGGCGTGGCACCTTACGGCTTTGCGCCGGTGCCCTAGGGGCGAGTGAGCATTGCGCCCACGCGCAAAGCGTGGGTGACCGCGATGGCGAGGGCGTCGGCCACATCGTCGGGCTTTGGCTCTTCCTTCAGTCCAAGCAAACGGACGACCATATAGCCGACTTGGGCCTTCTCGGCCGCGCCGTTGCCGACCACGCTGAGTTTGACCTCGGGGGGCGAATACTCCGTGCAGGCGAGTCCTTGCTGTGCGCACGCGAGTTGCACCACGCCGAGCGCCTTAGCGACGTCGATCGCTGTGGTCTGGTTCTTGGCGAAGAAGAGCCGCTCTGTCGCGACCGCGTCGGGCTGCGTTCGCTCGAAAAGAGCGCAGACCTCGTCGTACAAGACCTTTATCCTTTCCGGGGTCGCAATCCGCGGCGTCTTGATGAGACCGTGCTCGACCGAGCGCAGTTGTGAGCCGTGCTTCTCGACAACGCCAAAGCCGATGCGCTCCAAGCCCGGGTCGATTCCGAGGACCTTCACCGCTTGAACCTGCGCATCAAGTCGCTTTTCGGCATCACGACCGTAATCGGCCTGCCGTGCGGGCACAGGTACGGGTTCTCCGTGAGCGCGAGGTCCTGCATGAGTCGCTCCATCTCCGCGTGGCCGAGTTTGTCGCCCGCCTTCACCGCCATCTTGCACGAGCACAGGATCAAGATCTCGTCGCGCGCAGGCACGAGGCACCCGGTGGCTGTGCCGTCCGCGAGTTCCTCGGCGAGGTCGCGCAAGAGTTGCATCGCCGTCTTGCCTCGCACGGCGGCGGGAACGGTGCGTACCAAGAACGAGTCGCCTCCGAACCTTTCCAGATCGAATCCCACAAGGCGCAGTTCTTCGAGTTTTTCCGCAAGCAGTTCGGCCGTGCGCCGGTCCAGGTGCAAGGTCTCAGGCTCGAGCAAAGTCTGGGTCTCGATCGGCACGGCGCCGCGCGAGTCGCGAAGCCGCTCGTAGAGCACGCGCTCGTGCGCGACGTGCTGGTCGACGATCAGCAGCGCCGTGTCGTTCTCCGCGACGATGAACGTGTCCGCGATCTGACCGAGCACACGAAGCCCCTGCAGCAACTCGGGCATCGAGCGCCCTGGCTCTGGCACGGCGACGGGCACGCCCATCGGGGCCTGCGCCATCATCGCTAACTGCACCGCGGCGCGCTCGAAGTCGCCCGCCTCGCGGAGCGCCTCCGAGGCACGCGACACCGACTCGGCGTCGGGGACCATGCCGTGCTCCAGGAGCGCAGAAGTGACCGCTCGCCGGACGGCGTCGAACACGGCTCCGTCCTGGTGGAACTTCACCTCGCTCTTGGTCGGGGACACGTTCACGTCCACCTTCGCAGGATCTATCCGCACATCGAGGAGCGCGAGCGGATATCGCTTCTCCGGTGTCAAAGACCGGAACGCCTGGTCGAGCGCAGCTGTCACGGTCTTCGACCGAACAGGTCGCCCGTTCACGAACAGCCAGTACCAGTTGCGGTTCGGTTTCGTGAAGTGGGGCGGCGACACGAACCCCGTCACCCGTGCCGTCCCGTTGAACGCGTCGACCGGGGCGAGGGCGCGCACAGACTCCTTGCCCCACACCTCGGCGAGCGCGGTCAAGGCGTCGCCGCTGCCGCTCGTTTCGACGAGTACCGCCGAGCCGTGCGTGAGGCGGAACACCACAGAGGGCCGCGAGACAGCGTACTTGGAGACCGCTTCCACTACGGTCGCCAGTTCGTGCCCGTCTGTCTTCAAGAACTTGAGCCGAGCCGGGGTGTTGTAGAAGAGGTCCTCGACGGTCACGGTCGTGCCTCTGGGCCCAGACTCTGCCGCGTCCTCGGACAACTCGCCTCCTTCGACCCGCAGGACATGGCGCAGGCCGTCGCGCTCTCCGGTGGAGAGCGTCATGCGGGAGACCGATGCTATGGAGGGCAGGGCCTCGCCCCGGAACCCCAGGGTCTCGACCCCGTTCAGGTCGTCCACCGAGCCGATCTTACTGGTCGCGTGGCGCTGGAGGGCCAAGCGGGCCGAGTCTTGGTCCATGCCACACCCGTCGTCCGAGACCCTCAGGAGCCTGCGCCCGGCCTCTTCGAGGTGGATTTGAACCCGGCTCGAGCCCGCGTCAAGCGCGTTCTCGACGAGTTCCTTGACGGCCGAGGCGGGGCGTTCGACCACTTCCCCGGCGGCGATCTGGTTGACCGTGTGGGCATCGAGTAGGCGGATCTGCCTCAGTACGGTCTGCATCGGTGTGTTTTCGAGCCGGCAAAGCCGACAATCCTCTCTAGGTACGGACGCTTCGGCTTTGCGGATAGCCGTGGCGGCCTAACCCGTTGCAACGATGTTCGCTTTCATCGGAATCATCGCCGGCATTATCTGCGTGCTCCTCGGCTACATTATGCACGGGGGGCAGATCGGCATTCTGATCCAGCCCACCGAGTTCATCATCATCTTCGGCGGCGCCATCGGCATCTTCCTCGGCTCGAACGGGCTCAAAGTCTTCAAGCAGACGATCAAGGCGACGATGGGGCTCCTCAAACCCGAGCCCACGAAGCAGCAGTACATCGACCTGCTCAAGATGATGTACCAGTTGTTCTCGGTCGCTAGGAAGGAGGGACTGCTCGGCCTCGAGTCGCACGTCGAGCACCCTGAGAAGTCGAACATCATCAGCAAGTACCCGACGTTCCTGTCGAACCACCACGCCGTGAGTTTCTTCGCCGACACCATGAAGGTCGTGCTGACCGGCGCGGTCGGCCCCCACGACCTCAGCGAAATGATGGAGATCGACCTGGAGACCGCTCACCAGGAGGACAGCATGCCCGGCGACGCGCTTCAAAACGTCGCGGACGCCATGCCCGCCATGGGAATCGTTGCTGCGGTCTTGGGAGTCATCCAGACGATGGCCAAGATCGGCGGCGAGGCGAGCGCCATCGGCATGTCGGTCGCCGTCGCGCTGGTCGGCACGTTCCTGGGCATCTTTGTCGCCTACATCGTGTTCGCGCCGCTCAGCAAGGCCTTGCTCAACCGCGTGCGGGTCGAGGCCCAGTACCTCAACTGCATCCGCAATGCGCTGTTCAGTTTCGCGCGCGGCGAGTCGCCGATCACGTGCGTCGAGTTCGCCCGGCGAAACATCGATCCGAGCGTCCGGCCAGGGTTCGTCGAACTCGAGAAGGCCGCCAAGGACAAGGCGGCCTAGCGGAGAGCGATGCAAGACGGCACGCCGATCATCATAAAGAAGAAGAAGGTCCACGGCCACGGGCACCACGGCGGCGCCTGGAAGGTCGCGTACGCCGACTTCGTCACGGCGATGATGGCGTTCTTCATGGTCATGTGGATCATGAGCCTGAGCGACGAGGACAAGCAGTTGGTCCAGGCGTACTTCGAAGACCCCACAGGCTTTAGCAAGAAGATCCCCAAGGGCGAACAGCACATCATGCCCTGGCAGAAGTTCAACAAGAAGCAGAGGGAGGGAGAGTTCGGCAACGCCGAGGTCCGCGAGCAGATGCAGGCCCGGGACGAGATGCAAGAGATCCGTGAGGACGTCGTGGAGAAGATCGAGCAAGACCCCGAGTTGAAGGAACTCATGGAGAAGCAGGCGATTACGGCGACCATCACTTCCGAGGGGCTCGAGATCGAACTGATCGAGAGCGAGATGAACGGCGAGGTGTTCTTCGTGGTCGGTTCAGCGGTCGTGCGGCCGCAGGCCGTGTCCGTGATCGGCAAGGTCGCGCCGATCCTTGCTCAGACGGGGCACGCGCTCGTCGTCGAGGGGCACACTGACTCCCGCCAGTACGTGGGCGAAGGGTACGACAACTACAATCTCTCCCATGACCGCGCCGACGCCGTGCGCAGGCTGCTGCTAGCGGGCGGTGTCGCTGGGCCTCAGATCGAGGCGATAAAGGCGTACGCCGACCAGAAGCCGCGCCTGCCCAAGGATCCCGCGCACTTCAGTAACAGGCGGGTCACGATCCTCCTACCGTTTGCGACCGAAGCGAGCAGACAGATCGACGAACTTCCGAGCACGCAACTCCGAGAGTCGATCGAGGGCGTGTTCCGCCGTCCTTCGGTCCGCCAGCCCGCAAACCGAGGCTAGCCCGCTGAGCGCCGCTTCCAAAGTTCGAGCCCGGGCTTCATCTCTTCGACGAACAGCGTGAACGACGGCTCGTCTCTCAGGAACGCCAAGAACGCTGCCACGACGGCCGCTTGCTGTGGCGTGAACAGCGCACAGGTCGTCTTGTCGAACGTGTCGAAGTTCCCGAGCGGGCACAGCGCGTACATCGCGTAGGTCGCCGCGTCGCTCTCCGGGTTGTTCACTGCGGCGCACAGGAAGGCGGGGACGTAGTACACGAACGCGGAAACGCTCAGCGCCACGATGTCTTTAGCGCGGTCCTCAAGGACCTTCTGCGGCACGGCGGTCCAAGCCTGCCCCATGAGCGCGCGCTCGATCTGCGAGGCGTCACTATGGACCTCGCGGGCCAGGTCACTGACAACCTCTGCGGGTGGGTCCTCGGTGGGGAAGGCCACAAGGGCACGTGCGCGAAACGCTTCTTTGTCCATGCTATTCCTGTGCGATCGCGACCGGGGCGTCGCCCGCGTCGTGCGTCTGCCAACTCTTCCAGTAGTTGGGGTCCTCGATCTCGACCGCCTCTTTGGTCAGCCAGAGTGGGTGGAACGTGTCCATCATCACCACGACCTCCTCGGTGAACTTCATTCCGATCGTCTTCTCCGGCGTTCCGGGCTGTGGGCCGTGCGGGATGCCGAGCGGGTGCACCGTGATCGAACCCTCTTCGATCCCCTTGCGCGCTTTGTACTTGCTGTTCACGTAGTACATGATCTCGTCGCTGTCCACGTTGGAGTGGTTGTACGGCACGACGATCGCCTCAGGATCCCAGTCGAGCATGCGCGGACAGAACGAGCACACAACGAAGTTGTGTCCGCGGAAGGTTTGGTGCGCGGGAGGCGGCATGTGGCTGCGACCCGTGATCGGTTGAAAGTCCATGATGTTGAACGCCATGGGGTACACGAAGCCGTCCCAGCCGACGATGTCGAACGGGTGGTAGGGGTACACGTACAAGGTGTATCGGCCGCGCGCCTTCACGACGACCTCGAAGTCGCCCTTCTCGTCGTATGTCTTCAGTTCGTGCGGGGCACGGAAGTCACGCTCGCTGTACGGCGCGTGCTCCAGAAGTTGACCGTACTCGTTGCGGTACCTGCCGGGAGTGGTGACCGCACCGTGGGACTCGATCGTGAGCATGCGCACAGGCAGTTTGTCGAACCGGATCTTCCAGATCGTGCCGCGAGGGATGACCAGGTAGTCGCCCTCGCGCACCTCGACGTCGCCCCACATTGTTTCGAGCGTGCCTGTGCCGTCGTGGACGAACAGGATCTCGTCCGCCTCGGAATTCTTGAAGAACCGCGCCATCTGCTCGCCGATCACGAGTTGGTTCCAGATCGCGTCTTGGTTGCCCAGGATCGGCACCCGGCCCGTGATCGCGTCTCCACGGGGCTTCATGTCCTGCGTGCGCAGGTGCCTGTGGCGCAAGGGCTCTGCGGTCAGGTACGTCGGCTTGCACTCGCCCATGTCTTGGAACGACTTGCACTCGGTCGGCAAGTTGATGTGGTACATCGTGGACATCGGGCCTTCGAACCCGACCGTGCTGAACAACTGCTCGGCATAGAGCGAGCCGTCGGGCTGGCGGAACTGGATGTGCTTCTTCCGGGGCAACTGGCCGAGTCGGACGTATCTAAACATGGCGCCTTGTGCCGACTATTCTACTGGGTCGCTGAACCTGAGCCCGGCAGCCCTGACTTACCGCCCAAAAAACGACCCGACCACCCTAAAGAACTGGAGAGAACCTGCCGTTATACAAACCAGAGACGATAGGTCGGGCCAGAAACAGGGCACGACGGGGGCGACCCCGATCACGCAAAGCCACGGGTCTCACGCAGACAGCCGGGTTGCCTGGAGCAAGGCCATCTCAAGAAGGTCTATCGTGAAAATCTCTAACGATCAACTCAAGAAGGTCGCCGAGTCCGGCGGCTCCATCACTCCCGAGTCGGCCCAGATCGACGCTGCCGTCATCAAACTGACCGACAAGGCCCTCATCCAGGAGATCACCCACAAGGTCGCCGACATGCCCGACCGAGAGGACATGATCGCCGAACTCAAGGCCCGCATCGAGGCCGGCGAGTACAACCCCACGGGCGAAGAGATCGCAGACGCCATGGTGCGCCGCGCCATCGCGGACGGGATCAAGTAAGGCCTCGGAGGAAGGAGTTGGGAGTGGCGGTCTAGAAGCCCATTTCCCACTCCTTACTCCCCCAATCTATCCAGTCGCTTCTTCTGCGAGCAACATTGCAGAATGGACGACGCCGATGTACCAGGTTCCGAAGGCTTCGACCGGCGATTCGTGCCAGTCGTAGAGGTAGCCGTCCATCAGCGACCGTCCCTTGACGTCGCGCATGAGTTCATAGGTCGGCACCCAGACCTCCTTTAGGACGGGATAGCACTCCGACGGCATCGGGGGTTGCATGAACCGGTAGTCGTCCGTTACGTCGATCACCACGACGCGGGAGAGGTTGTACTCCCACAGGTTTCCGCAGATTCCCGCTTCCATGCGACTGAAGGGACGGGACAGCGGCCAGGTTTGAAGCGGAGAGTTGTCCACAGGAGGGTCGGAGGTTTGGGGCACGGACTCCCTACTCCCTACTCCCTGCTCCCTACTCCTCTCCCCCTCCCCCACCCCGCTTGTCGCGGGGGTTGCTGCCTCGGCTGAGCGCGATGTCCAGTCTGGCCGGCTGTGAGAGCGTCGCGAGGTCGAGGTAGTTCACGCGATAGGCCATCGCCCGAGTGAGCGCCCACTCCCACTTACTCGCCTCCTTCAGGTCGGTGATCCCCGTCTGGGCGACGAGGTCGTAGAGGTACTCGCCAAGTGGCTCCAATCTGCCGGTGTTCACCTTGCGGTCCATGAGCGTCGCTAGGCCCGCCTCGCTCTTGAACACTTCACGCACCCTGCAGGTCAAGACCTTCCCCCCAAACTCGACGCGCAGTACGTCGTCGATCGGATAATAGAGTTGCTTCGCGGTCGCGAGTTGCGCGACGTTGAAGTCTGTGCTCAGCCTCCCAGCCCTTTGAAACACCGCGACCAAGCGCTTGTCGGCGATGATCCTCTTGTTCGCCTCTGGGCCCACGGCCTCCACTCCCGTCGTCGGATCGAGGACGGCGAGGAAGCCGTCACCGGTGACGTCCACTCCGAAACGCCGGAAGTGCTCCTGGAACGCCTCGGGCGCCTTCGTCTTCATCGAGAGAAGCACGGCGCCGAGCGAGCCTGACCCCGTCGAGAGCGAGGCGAACTGTATGAACCCCACCGACACGAAGCCCGTGTCGTACGTGTTGACCGAATCGAAACCGCCTTCCAACAGCGAGACCGCGCTGAACACCTTGCGCTCGGTCTCACCGATCTCGGCCCTTTCCAAGAGCAAGGCGATGTACGGCGCGGCGCGGTCCGCGACCTTGATTCCTCCGCTGCGCACGCCCTGCTCGAAGCGGTAGTAAGCGTACTTGTGCGGCACGGTGACGTTGTCCTCATAGGTCACGGCATCGTCCTCAAACGCGACGCTGTGGACGTAAGGCACGACCGCCGCATAGAACGCAGGCGGAGGAGGCAAGACCTCGAGAAGGTCGCTCGGCATTTCGCCGGGGTCTGCGGGCCGCTCTCGCGTCGGCTGTGTGGGCTCAGCAAGTCCGAGTTCGATCGCTAGGTTCTTGGCCGCGTCTTGCTCGGCTTGCCATTTGTCCAACTGGCACCTCGCCTCGACCCACGCATCCCATTTGCGTTGCTGCTCGTTCTGTGCCTCGGGCGTCTTGGTGGGGATCACTTTGCCGTCTGCGCGCAGGCGATAGAGTTCGCGGATCCAGATCGAGCCTTGCGACGTGTACCTCGCCACCCATTTCTTCGCCCCTTTGGCATCTACGGCCGGAGCGGCTTCGTAGCGTCCGGGCTCGGACCAGTAGGCTAGGATCGCGGCGCGCTCTTCGTCAGAGAAGAGGGGGTCGCGCTTGAACGTGGGCGCCGTCGCCGCAGGCGCGGCGATTGCCAAAGCGATCAGTGGTAGGGCGAGCGTCCGTGCCATATCCCTTCCTGATTATTGGAAGGAAGTGTACCGGACACGCCGGGGCTTTAACGCTTCGCAGCCTTGATGCGGTTCATGGCCCGTTCGAGTTCGTGGGCGGCTTGGTCCGAGGTCACATTGGTGTCCTCGCCCCTCAGCGCGCGCCGCGCCTCTTCGAGCGCCCGTTCGGCGCGCGAGAGGTCGATCTCCGTCGACCGCTCCGCCGTGTCCGCGAGGACGATCGCCGACGCGCCGCCGACCTCGAGGAACCCGCCGCTGATCGTCACGTAGTGACGCTGGTTCGACTCGTCGACGTATTCGACGATCCCCGTCTTCAGCGCGACGATCGAGGGCTCGTGGTCACACATGACGCCCATGTAGCCGCGCTCGCCGGGCACGATCGCGCTCTGCACCATGTCTTCGAACACGGTGCGGTCTGGCGCGACCACCGACAATTTGAACGCCTTCGCCACCGGTTAGACCGCCTGGAGTTTCCTGGCCTTCTCGTGCACGTCGTCCAGTCCGCCGCAATAGAGGAACGCCTGTTCCGGAATGTGGTCGAGGTTGCCCGCTACCAGTTCCTTGAACGAAGCGACCGTCTCGTCGACCGTGACGTAGCGGCCCGGGTTGCCCGTGAACTGCTCCGCGACGAAGTTCGGCTGCGAT
>CAZGXW010000003.1:74968-83063 GCA_964529975.1 uncultured Fimbriimonadaceae bacterium | reverse complement strand
ATAGCGCTCTGCGCAGGCTGAAGCCTGCGGCTACTTTAGGTTTTCGTTGAGGATTGCGGCGAGGCGATATGCGGCGAGGGCTGCGCGCTGCATGCTGATCTTCTGGCCAGTCTGCACGTAGGCGAGGCTCGGTGTGCCGCCTTCGGGCGCGGTGTAGGCGAAGCGTTTGGCGATCTCGAAGCCGTCCTGCGCCCATTTGAAGGGGTCGAGGTCGGTGATCTCCTTGGTCATGCTCGATTTAGGGTGCAGCGCCTCGATCTCGTCGGCGAGTTTCTTGATGCCTACTTCAGCACCGGGCTCCCATGCGCGCATGGGGAGAGCGAACGCGCCGCAACCGGAGTCCCACACGCGGTGGAGGTTGGTGTTCCAATCGGGCAGGCCGTTGCCGGGGACGATCGGGAAGTCGTTGCCTCCTCGGTCGCCTTCGGGGGTCTTGTCGGTGTCGCGCGCGACGTTGTGGAGCGGTTGGTGCGCGTCGCCGACGCAATGGAGGATCCATCGGAGCGCCTCTGCCTGTCTTTCTTTGCTCGGGTCTTTGAGTTGCACTCGGAACTTGTTGATGGCCCAGCAGACGTTCTCGTCGAGGTGCTTCATGGTGACGGGCTTGCCGTCGGTGCGAAAGTGGATATTGATGTAGTGCCAGGGTCCGGTGTTGGCGTTGTCGCTACGGAACTCGTCTGCCCAGTTGCTGGACATGATGATGTTATGATAGCGCTGCTCGACGCCGACTTTGACAAGTTCATCGACCTTTGCTTTGGCGGCCGGGGTGAGGTGTCGATATGCGAGCGTGACGATGGCGCCGTGTCCGACGTCGCTCCAAGCGAAGGCGTTTGTCGCGGCGAGCGCGGTCGCGATGAGGAGTGTGCGCTTCATTGCTTTGCCTGTTCCCAGAGAGTATCCCATTCCTCTGGATTAAGTTGTTGTAAGGGCTTGTTTGCGTTTTCCTCCATCTTTTCGAACCTGGCGGTAAAGCGGTCGAGCATGCGGCGGAGGGCGTCTTCGGGGTCGATCTTGTACCAGCGGGCGAGGTTGACGACTGTGAACAGGAGGTCGCCGAGTTCGTGCTCCTGTTCCTCTTTGGTGTTCGCCTGTCTGAGTTCTTGCGTTTCCTCGTCGAGTTTTTCCCAGACGCCTTCCACGTTCGGCCATTCGAAGCCGTTGCGTGCGGCGCGCTTGCTGACTTCGAGCGCGCGGAGGAGCGCGGGCATGGATCTAGGAATGCCGTGGAGTACGCCGCCCTCGCGCTCTTGCTGTTTGATGGCGTCCCAGTTTTTGAGGACCTGGTCGGTGGTGATTGGGGGTTCGGAGCGCGGCGCTGCCTTTAGCGCATCTATCGCAACTCCCCTCACCCCCCTGCCCCCCTCTCCCCCAGAGAGGAGAGGGGGAATCTCAACAAACACATGGGGGTGGCGGCGGACGAGTTTTTCTGTGACGGTTTGCGCGACGGCGTCGATGTCCCAGTTGCCGTCGCGTGCTTGCATCTGGGCGTGTTGGACCGGTTGGAGGAGGACGTCGCCGAGTTCTTCGCGCAGTTTATCGTCGTCCTCGTCGTCGATCGCCTGGACGAGTTCGTAGGCTTCTTCGATGAGGTACTTCTTGAGCGTTGCGTGGGTCTGCTCTTGGTCCCACGGGCAGCCTCCAGGTCCGAGGAGTCGATCGACGACCCACACAAGGCCGTAGAGTCCGCCAGGGTTTTCTGTGGATTGGGCGGGGATGACGATGGTGGGGGCGTTTGTGTTGGGTGGTTGGGAGGCTGAACTATGGCCTAACTGTTGCTGAACGGTTGCTGAACGATTGCAGTGATCGGCCAGTGTGGATGCTGTCGGGCTGTTCTTACTTTCGACGATGTGTATTTGAGTTTCGGGCGTGTAGAGCCATTTGAGGCCGGCGAGGGATTCGAAGCCGACGAAGACCTGGTGGGCGCGGAGGTCGGGCCGCAGGAGCGTCGGGGCGACGTGGACCTGGTAGGGACCGGTGAGGCCCAGGGATTCGAGGAGGTCTTCGACGGACATTGGTTGTGTTGATTGTGGGCGAAGCGGTCGGTCGAAAGTCAGGAGTCGCATTTCGAAAGTTGCGGCGTGGGCACGTATTGCACTCGTGCAGGTCTGGAGACCCCGTCAACAATGAGGAGCGCAGGCTAAAGCCTGCGGCTACATCTGCGAGAAGCCGAGCCCGTGCTCCTTCGATCCGCTCAGGATGACGGGCTCGGGCTTTGAAGCCTGCGGCTGCATTGTTCTGTGGACCCTCTCCCCCTACCCCCTCTCCCTTCTAGGAAGGGAGAGGGGGGGTGAGATTAGCCGCCGCTTTGGAAGTGTCGCTTGAGGTCCTCGGCGAACGGGAAGCCGGTGAACTCGAGCACGGCCTTTTTGCGGAACTCGGCCATGAGGAGCGGGAAGTTGTTGCGGGCTTGGCCGCGGTCGCGCATCATGGATTCGCGGATGCCTTTCTTTAGTTTCGCGTCGAGCGGGAGAAGTTCGGCCTCTTTGACGTCTTCGACGAGGAACTTTGCGAAGTTACCGTTTTGCTCGATCCATGCCGTGACGCTTCCCTTACGCGTCGCGGCGACGATCGTGCGCGTGGATGGGGCCATGTCTTCTTCGGGGAAGGTGCCGATGCGTCCGCCGTCGAGGCGGCTGAGGTCGACGCTGAGTTTCGCGGCGACGTCGGCGAACTTTTCGCCGCGCGCGAGGGCGTCTTCGACTGGTTTCTTACCGGCTTCATTGGCGACGCGGATGATGCGGAGTGTGTAGCGTTTGGGCAGCGTGAACTTCTGCGCGTTGTCCTTGTAATACTTGTCGACCTCGAAGTCGGTGATGGTGATTCCACGGGTGAGGACGTTGAACTCGCTGAGTTCGACATTGATGTTGCGTTTGATGTCTCCCTCGGTGAAGCCGAACTGTACGAGGGCTTTGAATTGTTCGGGGTTTTCTGCCATGCGCCCGTTGAACTCGTCGTCGATCTGTTTTTGTGAGGGCGCGACGTTCTGGCTCTTGGCCAGTTGCATGATGAGTTCTTCTTCTATGATCCAGCGCATGGTGAGATAGCCGGGGTACATCTGGACGAGTCGGCCGTTGAGCGTAGCGCTCATGCCAGGCTGGACCTCCATGCGTTTGTAGTACTCGCGTCCCGTGACGGGTGTGCCGTTGACCTTGGCGACGACGCGGTCGGGGTCGACCTGGGCATAGGTGGTCGCGGCGGTGGCTATGATCGCGAGGGCTAGTGCGGTTCGCATAGGTGGTACCTCCTATTCTGACGGGCGGGTTCGGTCTAGGATACCGGTGGTCCCTGTGGGGGAGTGCCGTTACACCTTGCTCAACGCTTGATCCAAGTCGGCGATGAGGTCGGAGGCGGATTCGATGCCGATGGAAGACCGCACGAGGTTGTCGAAGATGCCGACCGATTCGCGGACCTCCTTCGGCATTTCGAAGTGGGTCATGGTGGCGGGTTGTTCGACGAGGGACTCGACTCCGCCCAGTGAGACAGCCAGGACGAAGAGTTTGGTGGACATGAGGAAGCGCTTGGTGCCCTCGAGGTCGGAGGCGACTTGGAAGGAGACCATTCCGCCGAAGCCCTTCTGCTGTTTCTTCGCGAGCTCGTGGTGCGAGTGTGCCGAAAGCCCGGGGTAGTAGACCTTTTCAATCTTGGGGTGCTTGTCGAGGAACTGCGCGATGGCCAATGCGTTCTTCTCGTGTCGCTCCATGCGGACCGCGAGGGTCTTGATCCCGCGCTGCACGAGGAAGCAGTCGAACGGCGAGGGCGTCGCACCCATCGCGTTCTGCAGGTACTTGAGTTTGTCGTAGAGCGCCTTGTCGTTGCACATGAGTGCTCCCATGACAACGTCGCTGTGTCCGTTGATGTACTTGGTCACGCTGTGCATGACGATGTCCGCGCCGAAGTCGAGCGGGTTTTGGAAGTAAGGCGAGACAAAGGTGTTGTCGATGCACGCGAGCGCGCCGTGGCGGCGGGCGACGCGCACGATCATCTCGATATCGATGAGGTTGAGCAGCGGATTGGTGGGCGACTCGAACCAGATCATCTTGGTGTTGGGCCGCATCGCTTTTTCGACGGACTCCTCGGCCCACATGTTGACGAAGTCGAAGGTGATGCCACGCTTGGCGACGACGTCGACGAGGAAGCGGTAGGTTCCTCCGGAGATATCGTCGACCGCGACGAGGTGGTCGCCGGCCTCGAGGAGGGACATTGCTGCATCGACGGCGGCCATTCCGCTGCTGAACGCCAGACCGTGGTTGGCGTTTTCGAGCGCGGCGAGGGTGGTTTGCAGGACGCTGCGCGTTGGGTTGTCTGTGCGCGTGTAGTCGAACTCTTTGTAGACGCCGGGACTTTCTTGCGCAAAAGTGCTGCTCTGGTAGATGGGCGGGATGACGCTGCCGTGCGTCGGGTCGGGGCGCGAGCCGTGGTAGACGAGAAGCGTGTCGAGAGAGTAGTTGTGGTCGCTCACTTTCTTAGAAGAACTCCATGCAGCATACGGGCAGCGGTGTGAAAAGTCGTTCGGCTGTTTCTATCGCGCTCGGGTCGCGCACATCGATGAGGCCGTGTCGGGCGAGTTCGCCGACGCTCGGCGATCCCATGAAGGCTTGTGAGAAGTGTCCGATGGTGAACGCAATGTCGCCGCGCGGGGAACGCTCGATCGTTGGCGGGCCATCGTTCCAGGCGACGCTCCACGCGCCGTCGTTCTCGGGGATGTGGGGATCCTGGACGCTGAACGTGAAACTTCCTTGCCCTTTCGGCCTGAGTCGTTTGACGCACTCTTGCACGTCGAGTACACGGTGCATCGTCTGGCGATAGAGCGAGAACTCGATGCCTTGGTCGAAGTGTTGCGCGATAGTGCGGCTGTCGGGCGGCTCCATCCAGGTGAAAGTCTTCTGGTTGTGTCCGATGTTGCGCAGGACGGTGAAGATAGCGTCGTATCCGCGCGGAGTGGACCATGCGATCTCGCCGACGTCGACGTTGCCCCAGAACTCGGTGATGCGGACCCAGAGGTAGGCCTCGATCGGGTCGCCGATCGCGTAAATGAGCGGCGGCTTCTTGCCGAGGCGGCTGGTCCACTCGTCTTTCCCGCGCAGTGGGCTGCCGGAGAATTTGCGGACGAATCTGGTGTGGACGTCTGTGAGGCACTCGACGTCTTCCGGCTTGACTTGCCGCACTGGCATCGTGTTCTTGGTCTTGGGCATGCGGTGCTGGGGGCAGACGATCTTCCATCGCCAGCCGCAGGTGCCGTAGCCGACCTTTGCGTAGAAGGGGTCGCGGAACGCGTAGAGGCTGCTGATGTGGTGTCCGGCCTCTCGCATCAAGCGGAGGACGTCGACCATGAACCTTTCGGCGTAGCCCCTGCCGCGGTGTTCGCTAAGCGTCGCTACGGCGGCGACTCCCCCGCAACTGAGGTCGATCTCGCCGCGCGCGACTTTGTATCCGTTGACGGAACACGCTGTTGCGACTTCGCCGTCGGCCTCTCCGATGTACCACCGGTCGCCTTCGTCGGGCGGATCAAACTCTTGCGTCTCAGGATCGGCGAGTCGATAGACCCACGCCCACACCTTGCCCACGGCCGCCGCGTCCTGCGGATAGATCGCTTCTCGAACGGTGAATGCCATGCGTTTAGAGTGGGAGGTCTGTTGTGCTCTTGTTGATGCCGAGGACGAAACAGGAGTGGATCTTTCCGATGCCCTTGATCGTGCTGAGTTGCTCGCGGACGAACCGCTCGTATGCGTGGATGTCGGGCACGAGGATCTTGAGCATGAAGTCGAAGTCTCCGCTAACGTGGAGGCACTCGATGACGTTGGGGAGTTTTGTGACCGATTTTCGGAAGCGCTCGATGGCCTGGTCCTCGTGGAGGGCGAGGCTGACCATGGCGATCACGACGAGTTTGAACCCCAGCCTTTCGTGGTCGAGGATGGTCGTGTACTTCTTGATGTAACCGAGATCCTCAAGGCGGCGGACACGCTGGAGGACGCTGGGGGCGCTAAGATTGACGTTTCTTGCCAGGTCGGCGTTTGTGACTCGGCCGTCCTCCTGCAACATGCGCAGGAGCCTACGGTCCACTTCGTCCAAGCGGCCCTTCGGTCTGGATTCTGTCTGTGCCTCGCCCACGGCGGTTCGAGTGTATCTGAGGCCGGGTCGGGCATCCGGGGTCCGTTCTCGGGCGTTAGTCGTTTGTTCGATTTGGCGTTACTTCCGGTGGCCCAGCGGGCTATGGACGTAACGGATTAAGATGGAGCCATGAGCGTTGTCGCAGAGATGCCAGTGTGGGACGTGAGCCCCTACTTCCCTGGGCTGGATTCGGAGGAATTCGTGCGCGAGATGGCGGCGATCAAGGAGGGCGCCCTCGCGCTGGAAGGGTTGGTCGAGCGGCACGGCGAAGGGTCGACGAGCGCGGGCTTCGAGGAGGTCGTCGGGGCGTTCAACGCATTAAGCGACCGCGCTCGGCTCGTGAGGTCGTTCATCCACGCCTTCGTTTCGACGGACTCGAAGAACGAGTTGGCGCTAGCCCGGCAGAGCGAAATGCAGCCGGTCGCGATCCTCATGAACAAGATCGGAACGCAGATGACGGCGTGGGTCGGGCGGTTGGACTTGGACGCTTTGCTGGCTTCCTCGTCGGTCGCCCGCGATCACGAGTTCGCGCTGCGAAGGATGAAGGCGTACGCGACGCACTTGATGTCTGGGCCGGAAGAGGCGTTGGCATCGGACCTCTCCGATGCGGGGACATCGGCTTGGTCACGTTTCTATGGCAACTTCTCTTCCCAGATCTCTGTGGAGTTCCGCGGAGAGAGGTTGGGGATGGCTGCAGTGCGCAACCTGGCGTTCGATCCTGCGGCCGAGGTGCGGTCGGAGGCTTATGACGCTGAACTCGCGGCTTGGCAGGCGAACGACATGCCGATCGCAAGCGCGATGAACGCGATCAAGTACGAGTCGGACTTTCTTGCCCGCAAGCGGTCTTGGGGCTCGGTGCTCGACGAGGCGGTGTTCGCGACGAACATCGACCGCGAGACTCTGGACGCGATGATGGAGGCAGCGCGGGACGCGTTCCCATCGTTCCGCCGCTACCTGCGCGCCAAGGCCCGGCTGCTCGGCTATGAGGGCGGGCTCAAGTGGTGCGACCTGTTTGCTCCCGTCGGCGGCGACGCACCCTGGCCGTATGAGCGCGCGAAGGCGTTTGTCGAAGAGGGCTTCCGGTCTTACAGCGACAAGATGGCGGACCTCGCTGTGCGGTCGTTCCAAGAGAACTGGCACGACGTCGCCCCTCGGCCCGGCAAGCGGGACGGTGCCTTTTGTATGGGCACCCGCGGGGACGAGTCGCGGATTCTGCTGAACTACAAGGAGGCGTTCGGTTCTGTCTCTACTCTGGCGCACGAACTGGGGCACGCGTACCACAACCTCTGTCTGGCGGACCGCACGGCACTGCAATCGCAGACACCGATGACGCTTGCGGAGACGGCATCGATCTTCTGCGAGACGGTGATCAAGCGTCGCGCGATCGCGGCGACATCGGGCGATGAGAAGGTCGCGATCCTTGAGGCTTCGTTGCAGGGCTCTTGCCAGACGGTGGTGGACATCACCTCGCGGTTCTTGTTCGAGAGCGGCGTCTACGAAAAGCGTGCCGAGCGGGAGTTGTCTGCGCGGGAGTTCTGCGCGTTGATGTCGGACGCCCAGAAGGCGACGTACGGCGACGGCCTATCCACCTATCACCCGTACATGTGGGCCGTCAAGCCGCACTACTATGCTTGGCGTCCCTATTACAACTACCCCTACATGTTTGGGCTTCTGTTCTCGCTCGGGCTGTACGCCGAGTACCAGAACTCACCGGACGGGTTCCACGCTCGCTATGACGACCTTCTGTCGTCGACGGGAATGGCGGACGCGGCCACGCTTGCGGCTCGATTCGGGATCGACACGCGGAAGAAGGAGTTCTGGGCTTCTTCCTTGCGCGTTGTCGAGGAAGACATCGCGGCGTTTGAGAGTCTGGCAAAGTAGGGCGCTGGCGGAGCGGCGCCCTCCAGGGGCACGACGGAGCGTGCCCCTGCAATCGTTTCGCTAGGGTGCCGACCAGCGGACTGTGCCGTCGGGGTTGCGCAAAGTG